>DAIUEN010000012.1:0-15977 GCA_036845085.1 Candidatus Nanopusillus sp. | reverse complement strand
TAGTAATCTTGAAGGGATAATATTTTATTAAAAATTGTTACTACTATTTTATTGTGAAATTTATTTATTTATATATTCCTTTATAAAATTATACAATTCTTCACCAATTTTTTTCTCATTTTCTTTTATAACCTTAGAGATATCTTTTATTATTTCTTTATTTTCTTCTATTATTTTATCCTTCAAGGTTATATCTGGATTTTTTTCTAGTCTTTCTAAATCTTCTTCCATTTTTCTAGTTAAACTTAAATCCAATATGTCTGGATAATATTTTTCAAATATTTCAATTATCTTTTTTCCCAAATTTGTTATTTTTATAGATCTACCTTCAATATATTTCCTTTTAAATAATATCTCAACTATATCTGCCCTAGTACTCTTTGTTCCTAAATTTAATTCCTCCATTTTTTTTATTAGAGATGCTCTGTTATACCTAAAAGGTGGACTTGTCTTCTTCTTTAATACATTGACTTTATCAACTAATAGTTTTTCTCCAATATTAAATTCTAGATCTAAAAAATTATCTCTATATATATTCCAATAAACATCTAACCAGCCTTTAAATTTTATTTTATAGTATTCATAAAAGAAATCTTCTTTAGTATTTACATAAATTTTGTATATAATAGCGGGATCATAAAATGTTGAAATAAATCTTCTAACTACTAAATCATATATTAGTTTTTCTTTATTATTAAGATAATCTGGTATAACACCTGTAGGATGTATTGCTGGGTGAACATCATCTTTAGATCCGTTGTTTGGTTTTAGATATGCTTTCTGTAATAATAAATTAATATATTTTTTATAATTAATTATATTAGAAAGGTTGGTTAAGATTTCTCTAAAGTTTATAGTCTCTGGTAATCTTTGAGAAGATGTTCTAGGATAAGAAATAAGTCCTCTTTCATATAAAGACTGAAGTATTTCTAATGTAACTTTTGGACTTATTTTGTAATATTTATAAGCATCTACCTGAATATCTGTAAGATTATAAGGGTGAGGAGGATTCAATTTTTCTTCCTTTTTTGTTATATAATTTACTGTTACATATTTTCCAATGCTGTTTTTTATTTTAATAGCTGACTCTTTATCCTTTATTTTTTCTTTTATATATGTAAATTTGATCTTCCTTTCATCTTTTGTTACAATAGCCTCGATTTTATAATATTCTTCAGGGATAAATTCTTCTATTTCTTTTTCTCTATTGAAAATTAAAGATAAAGTCGGACCTTGTACTCTACCTATACTCAAAACAAATTTTCTAGTATAATAAAATAAAGACCTTGTTAAAGCTCTAGATAAGTTTATACCATACAACCAATCTATTATGTGTCTAGTTTCTCCAGCATACACATAACCAAAATTTATACTCTCTTTTTTATTATTAAAGGCTCTTATTATATCTTTATACGTTATGGCTGAAAATATCATTCTACTTGCATTATTCTTGTTTAGTATATACTTTAAAATATTATATCCTATTAATTCTCCTTCAATATCGTAATCTGTAGCTATAACAATCTCATTTTCATTCTTAAATTTTCTAAACATCTCTATATAATACTTTTTAGCAATAATCCCATCCTCATAATAGCTTGGAACCCATCTATAATCAAATGTTGGATATTCATATTTTTTATTCATATCGGAAAGTGTGAATAAGTGTCCTATTGAAGGTAAAACAAAAACATTTTTTCCATCTAAGTTAAAGTAATAATAAGAAGTATATTTAGATAATTTTATTATTCTATATCTATTATTTGATAAAAATTGTGCAATTTTTCTAGCCACAGATGGTTTTTCTGTAATTATCAGCATATTTATAAATTATGTCAGTTAATTTTTTATGAAAAATTTACAGATTCCATAAATTTATTAGAAAATTATTTGCGGCGGAGGGGATTCGAACCCCTGACGGATCTTTTCCATTCGGACCTCAACCGAACCCCTTTGTCCACTCGGGCACCGCCGCAATAATATTTTATATTGAACCAATCTTTAATTATCTTTATGAATAAATACACCCTTTATATATTAATACTAATATCTTCAACAATTGGACCTGCTATTCCTCATCTTACACTTTTTACATTAAATAAAAATACAGAAATTTTTATATCAACAATATATAGTTTTATAATATTTATCTCCTTTTTTATATTCTCGTATTTATTAAAAGAAGCTATCAAAAAAGAAGTCAGCTCTTTTGGTATATTGTTTTACTACAATCATTTATCTAGAACAATGTTTATTATCTCTTCTATTATATATATTTTCTTATCTTTAACATACGTTTCTTTAAACTTTTATTTAATAGAAAGTATTGTAAATAACAAAATATATGGTAAGATTTTCTTCTTTATATTTATTTTAATTTTTTCACTTTTGATTTTAAAAGAAGTAAAAATAGAAAGTAAATATACTTATTCAATTTCCTTATTAATGATTTTTTTGATAATATCAATATTTTTTATTTCTATTTTATCAACAGATCATAAACACACACTAGAAATTAATATAGATCCTCTTATATTTTCTGCAGTGTTCTTCACATCTATTTTTTCTGGTATAGAAGCTCTTACATTCATAAGTAATATAAAAAATTCTAAAGACATTGAGAAGGCATATATTATTGGAACTCCGACTATTTATTTTCTTTCTCTAATATTTTTATATTCTATAAATAGTATTTCCAAAAGTTCTTTATCCTTTTTAATAGAAAATTACCTAATTGTTGCATTTACCATATTTTCTAACCTTATTTTCTATATATGGATTTACATAATCATAAATCTTATAGAAAGCTTATCAAAAGAAAGAATATTGCCAAAAATATTTCTCGACAGAAAATTTTCTTTGCTAGTATCTATAATAATAATTTCTACAATATATTTGTCGAACATATCGAGTAAACTATTAGAATATACTTTTTTGACATTATTATTTTATATACTTTTTTTAATTTCTTTTATAAAATTAGAAATATATGACAAATACTTTAGCAAAAAGAAGATAATAAACATTTTTCTAGCAGAAACTTCCTTAGTATTCTTGTTATACATACTATTATATCTGCTTTTGAAGAATCCTATAAGCGTTTCTACTATTTTAATATTATTCATATTGCTATTTCTTTCTATGAAAATAGAGTGGAAAAATAAAAAAGAATATATAAAATTCTATTTATCTACATTCTACTATTTAATAAAGATATTTAGATTTTTCATAACAATAAAAGATAAAAAATATATTGAAAGTTTTGTAAAAGATAGATATAGAATACTAGACTATGGAGCTTTTGATGGAGGAATTTCTATATATTTATCAAAAAAATATAATATAGAAGTATATGCTTCTGAGATGTCGAAAAAATTAGCAAAAAAAATTTATGAAAAATCAAAAAATATAAAAAATTATCGAGTATTTCTATGGGAAAAAGATGAAATACCAAAAAGATTTTCTAAATATTTTGATTTAATAATAATTTATGAGACTTTAAAATACATAATAGATATAGAAAGTTTTGTAAAATCTATAAGGAGATCTATAAAAGATAATGGGTATATTTTATTTATTACTTATGTAGATTTTCTCGAAAAACATAATTTTAATGAAAAAATAAAAAAAATCTCAAAATTATTAAAAGAATATGGAATAGAAAATGTATTGATCAGAAAAAAATATTTTATATTTGACAAGTTTATAATCATAGGAAAGAAGAAATAAAGTTTATATAATATTAAATTTATATAGTAATTTATGAAAGGTGTTTCACCTCTCATAGCAACAATTATACTTATTGCCGTAACAATAGGTATAGGTGCCGTTATTGTATCTTTTGCTAGAAGTTACGTCCAGACTCAGGTAAATGTTGTTGGAGTAGAATTTTCAATTATAGGTCATACATATGATAAAAACTCTAACTCATTAAATCTTACAGTACAAAATGTGGGCCAATACGCATTATCTAATTTTAATCAATTAAGAGTTTTAATACAAACCACCGATGGCAAAACATATAGTTGTCCATATTACAATACAACCTTAAGTAACGCACCTACAATAACAAAAAGTGTTGGAGCTAATTGTATAGTATATTCTGTATATAATATATCATCTAATACGTACTTAAATTCCATAAATCCGTCTGATTTCGCAAAGTTTTTAATATATATTGAAAACATAAGTTTAATTGGTTCTAATGTTTATATAGAAATAAATAATAAAATTTCTAGCAACTCTTATACGATTTTGGGATAGTTTTTACTTACTTGAAATTATTTGCGGCGGAGGGGATTCGAACCCCTGACGGATCTGCTCCATCGGGTCTTGAGCCCGACCCCTTTAACCACTCGGGCACCGCCGCAATAATATTTTATATCTTTAAAAATTTAATATAATTTGTGATAAATTACATACAGCTTAAAAGATGGTATATTGAATATAAAGATAAAATAGATGATTCCATAATAAAGAATATATATAGCTTTTATGATGGAGTGCTATTTGAATTATTTAAACCTGGTTTAGATAAAAGATTTCTTTATATAATACCTGGAAAAATTATTTTTTTAGATGACAAGAAAGAAAGGGATGAGACTGATAAATTCATATTAAGATTGCGAAAAGATTTTGAAAATAAGAAAATTAAGATAAAATTAGATGAAGATGATAAAATTATAATAGTTGAATCGAAAGATGCTAAAATATATTTCGAATTATTTCCAAACGGTGTTGTTGTAGTTACAGATCTTAATGATAATATATTATATGCGAATCAATATAAAGATTTTGGAGTGAGAAAAATAAGTAAAGGATTACAATATAAAAAACCACCAAAAAAAGTAGTTAAGATATCAAACTTCGAAGATTTTTACCAATTATTTAAGAATACAGAAAAAAAAGATGTAGTAAGACTTCTGGCAATAGAATTGGGATTGGGTGGACAGTATTCTGAATATATTTTAAGTACTTTAGGAATAGAAAAAAATAAAAAACCAAATGAATTATCTGAAGAAGGAATAAAGAAAATATATGAACTATATAAAAAGATTTTAGATGAGTTAATAGTAATAGATGAAAACTATAATGTTATAAATGATGTAAATAAGTATTTTATCTATCTATTTAATAAAAATTTCCAAGATAAAAAGATTAGAGAATTAGAAGAAAAGAAAAAAAAGATAGAAAAAATAATAGAAGAACAGAAAAGAGTTTTGGAAGATATAGATAAAGAAATCAATAATTTAGAAAAAATAGCAAATTTTTTAGTAAAATATTCATGGGTTTTCAATAATTATGATATAGATCAAATAAATAGTCATATTAAAGATTTAGGACTAAATATAAAAATATACAAGAAAGAAAATAACCTAATTATGGAGATCAATGATGATTTAATTGATAAATTATAAAGAAGATTTTATTTCTATAACATATTTTTCCAAAAAGATATATAAATATATTATTAAATAATCATTCATGGCTGATCAAAAATATAGTGGCTTCTGCGTTAAGTGTAAAAAGACAGTAGAAATAAAGAATCCACAAATAGTAACTACAAAGAATGGCAGAAAAGCTGTAAAAGGAGTATGTCCAACTTGCGGAACAACGGTATTTAGATTTATATCTGGCTAACTATAATATTCTCCTCTTTCTTTTTGTATTATATCTAAGCGGCTATTTTCTTTGTTTATCTTAGGTCTATTTGTCTCTTCATCTCTTCTTATTGTAATACCAACTTCCTTTAGTAGTAAATTTATTCCTTCTTTTATACCCATAGGACCATAAACTTTTCCATATTTACCAGGTTCTCCCAAAAAAGTCATAACTTTATCAGAAACCCAATCTAAAAATACAAGGTCATGATCTATTATAAAACAAGATTTCCCCTTGGTTTTTATTATATCTCTTATAAACTTGGAGACTTTTAATCTTTGTTCTATATCTAACGATGCAAATGGTTCGTCTAGTAAATAAAGATCTGCATCTTTTATCAATACTGCAAAAGTATAAACAGTTTGTGCTTCCCCTCCAGATAAAGTAGCTAATTCGTGATCCAATAAATCAGCAATACCTAAATCTACTATATATTCATTGTATTGAGATTTATAATTATCATTAAATTTCGATAAAAATTCGCTAACTTTAATATTATATTCTGAAAAATCAAAATATTGTGGTTTATACGATATACTAACATTTTTATTTAATTTACCATCATACTTTATTTCTCCAGATAGGACCTTAAAGAATGTAGTTTTACCAATACCATTTCTCCCTACTATTCCTATAATCTCATTTTCCCTAATATTACCTTTTTCTGCATATAATTCAAAAGATCCTAATTTAACTTTAATGTTTTCCCAAGATAATATTTCCCTTCCAGATATATACTCTGTATATGGCTTTATATTTAATTTAATTGGTTTATCTCTTATCTTTAAATTTTCTCTTTTTATAAATCCGTCTAAATATTGATTTATTCCATCTTTTACCCCTATCGGATATGAAAAAACACCATATGCCTTAGGAACACCATAAACTATATGAACTAAATCAGAGACCGAATCCAAGAATAATAAATCATGATCTATAACAATTACAGTATCTTTTTTTTCTTTTAATTCTAGCAAAAATTGAGAAATTCTTAATCTTTCATAAATATCTAAATAATTAGTAACTTCATCTACAAAAAATACATCGTGATCTTTGTAAGCTGAATATATAAAGATAATCTTTTGCAATTCTCCTCCAGATAATTCATCAATTTTTCTATCTAATATATTCTCTATATAAAACTTTTTAGAAACTTCTACTAATTTTTCTTTATTTAATACTTTAGACAAAAAATCTCTTACAGTTATATTAGAAAAAGCTTTTTTAATAAACATTATATTTTGAACCTTATAAGATATCCTAATAGAATTTTGATATAATTTTTCAAAATATTTCTGTAATTCCGAACCTCTAAACATCTTTATTATTTCTTTTTCTTCCCATTTCTTATTATAATCTCCGAAATTTGGCTTAAGAAGATTTGTTAATATATTTATTGCAGTTGTTTTTCCTACACCATTTCTACCAACAATTCCAATTATATATCCTTCTTTTATTATGGGTAATCTATATAATCTAAAAGTATTTGGACCATATTGGAATATGGGATGGTCTTCTGGCTCTTTTGTAAGATTTATAATAATTATAGCACTGAAAGGACATTTTTTTACACATAAACCGCAACCTATACAGTAGTTTTCATCTATAGCCGGCTTTTTATCTTCTAATATTTTGAATATTTCTATATTATTTTTTTGAATTGGACAAACTTTCATACAAATATAGTCACATTTATCAGGAGCTTTGCATTTATCTCTATCTATTACAGCTATTCTTTTCATATTACTATAAGACTATTTTCAGATCTTTACCGAGTTCTATAGATGATTCTATCTTTTTCCCAATATCAGATTCTCTATCTATCATTATCTTTCCATTTTTATTTACTTTGAAGTTTCCTAAAAATTCATTATCTAAAAATATTTTAACTTCTTTATTTTTAAAATATTTATTTACTTTTATTATTATTTCATTTTTAGAAAAATTCAGTTCATATGGTAAGTTATCTTGAATTTGTTCCAAAGATTTGACGTGGATTTTTATATTGTATTTATCCATAAGGCTTCTCAGATATCCTTTTTCTCCTCTGATAAATTTCTTTTTAATATCGGATGGTATATAAATATAAATTTCGTTTTCTTCTACATTTATATATATATCACTGTACTTATATCTGAAATTTTGTGATAGAATATCTTCCAATAATTTATAGACACCTGTCTTCTTTTTAAATTTCTTTATAGGAACTACCATTATTTCTTCTCCAAAAGTATATATTTCATATTCTATTTCATTTGTATAAAAATCTCTAACTTCTACTACAGGTCTTGCTAAATCTTCTTCCTTTAATCCATGAGGAACTTTAACTTTTAATTCCAAAACATATACTTTTTTTACATTACCATTTTCTATAAATAAAATAGTATCAACAATCTGAGGAATCATACCAAGATCTATTCTATATATTAGTCTGTGTATAACATCAATTGGTCTCTCTGCATGTATAACACCAACCATACCAATACCAGTTAATCTCAAATCAGCATATATTTTAAAATCTTCAGTAGTTCTCATTTCATCAAATATAACATAATCTGGTCTAGATAATAAAAACAGATCACTCAATTCCCCATCTTTTGCAATATTTTTCGATAATTGTATAATATTTTTAGATAATAAAAGATCTCTCGGAGATTCTATAGTTTTAACAATTCTATTTAAAGAATTATAAAATTCTGCTAATGCTTGGGCAAATGTTGTTTTTCCAGAACCTGGTTTTCCTGCTATTATAATACCTTCTGCTTTATCTTTTAACCTATTCATTAATTTTTCTGGTAGGTTATAATCTTCTAGCTTTAATATTTTAACTGGTTTAACTATTGTTATTTCATAGCTATCAGATAATGGAGGTTTTATTATAACAATTCTATATAAACCGATTTGGGCAATTATACTATATCTTCTTTCTTTTTCTATGAAAGAATCTTCAAAATTAGAAGCATAATACAATATTTCTTCAATAAGTTTTTCAATTTCTTCTCTTCTATATATTACATCTACTTCTTCTAAATACCAATTACCAGGTCTTCCTCTCTTTCTCCTAACTTTTATATTTTCAATTATATGAACTGACATCGTATCCTCTGTAAATAAGTATTCAAAAGATAGTTTACTATATTTTTCTTTTTCTTCAATTAGATAAGCTTCCAAACCAAGGCTTTTAGCAGTTTCATAAAATATTCTATCTTGTGTAATTACTGAAGCATTTATTTTACTAGCTAATCTAATTATGTGAAGATCTATAGCACCAGATTTTGCAAGTTTTATCTCTTCCAAGGTGGGTTTTTTTCCAATAATAGTCAGCTTATAACCATATACACTAGATAATTCTCTTAATTTTTGTATTTCTCTTAAACCAACTAAACCTTTTTCATACCCTTTATTAGCTTGTGCTTGCAATTCATCTATCACTGCCAAAGGAATTATTATTTCCTTTACTTTTATTTTATCGATATTTTTCGATAAATATTCAGATATTAAAACAGAAGTATCAACTACAACCCTATTTAGTTCCATCTATAACTTTTTTATAAGATTCTTCAAATCTATTTAATCTTTCTATAGATTTCCTAATAGCCCTTTCTAAGGCATCCCTTGCTTTTACTTTTCCATTTGTCTTTATTAAAAATGTTATATTTTTTAACAATGGATGATCTTCTCTCCAAGCAGCAATTAAAACATTTTCATCTTTTAGTAATTCTTCTTTTAGAAGCATAAATATTGTTGGTTTGTCATTTTCTAATAGTATTTCTAAAGTATCTTCTGTCTCTTTTACTATTTTCATAGATTTATATTTTAAGAAAAGTTATAAAACCTTATCTCTTACTATTCTTACTTCTTCATTTATAAGATCAACTCTTAAAACTTCCCCACTTTTTATGTTTCTCAAAAATACAACGCCTGGTTGGGGCTTATGTCCTAATTCTATTTGATATGGTGTTATATCTTGAAATGTTGAAGAATTTATCAGCTCTGTACCTCTGTACTCACCATAAAATGCTCTATGTATATGTCCTGTATGAAATATGTCTGGTATTTCTGATATTAGTAAAGGATCCTCATTTATATAAGGTAGATAAGGGGTAGATCCATGTGTTGGGGCTAAATGTCTTAACATTAATAGAAATTTCATTAGTTCTCCTGGGTTTTCATATCCTCCTTTTTCTCTTAATATTGGAATTTCGGATACGAACCAGTCTAAAGAATATCCATGGTACATTAAAATTTTTATACTCTCATGTACTTCAACTACAGAAGGGTTAGATAATAAAAATATATTATTTAACCCCTTTAAGTCTGGTAATACTTTATAGTCTAATTCTGGCTGGGGTTCTGCTAATCTAGGAATATCATGATTTCCTGGTATAACTAATACATCAATATACTCTGGTATATTCAATAAGATTTTTTGAAAGAAATCATATTGTTTTTCGTAAGTATTTAATATCAACTCTTTTTCCTGTTCTGGATATATACCTACACCATCTACCACATCTCCTACTATAGAAATATAAGCTATCTTTCTAGAAATATTATTTAGAGTTTCGTTACTTGTTTTTGCATTTACAAATCTTATAAATTTGTCTATTATCGGTTGTATCGTATATTTACTACCAATTTGCCAATCTCCTGTAAATAATATATAAATATCATCTCTCCCTAATTTAATATTCCTACGAGGTATGTCTGGAAATATTACTTTTTCTGCTATAAAGAGATTTTTTTCTTTATTATATCTACCAACAAATCCTATGACAGCATCTAATGGTACATGTTTGTAATATTCCTTATAGTTTGAATCTATATTATCATCTTTCCCTACAAAAACTTTTACTTTTTTGTTTCCATCTTCTATAATATACATCACACCTTTATCCGTAAATCTCTTATCATATACTATACCAGCAATGCCTACCTCTTCGTTTTCTGGAATTTTGTCCAATGGATAAATGTGTTTTAATTCTCTATGCTCTTCTAACATTTTCTTAATTTTATTCAACCTATTCTTATAGTAAGAGACCCATGTTAGAATATCTACCTTTGATTTTCTTATATCATACTTTTTTAATATATTTATTTTTTTAGTTAAGTTTTCTACTACATTGACACTAGTTTCTAATTCATATGACTCAAATTTTTTAACATTATCTCTGATTATAACCTCTACTTTTACTTCTGCATTTTGTTTAGATTCTTGCTTATTTAAAAAAGAAAGTATTGTTTTTTTATTATTTTCTTTACTTTTTGTATTTTCTATTTTAGGAATATTTTTTTCTGTATTTTTAGACAAGTAATTTAACAAAAAACTCTTATCAATAACACCAGAATTTTTATCTTTTATTTCATTTATTTTATCTCTTATGTAGAATATCAAATTATTTATTTTCTCTTTATCTAAACTTTTTATTATTGGAATAGCATCTGCCGCTAGGATTAGATCATACTTAGAAATTTCCTCTTCGAATGTTTTGAGAATTTCTTCTTGTATCATATACTATTTCTAATAGTCTCAGACATTTTTATAAGCTTCTCATCTTCTACTAATATTTTAACTAACATCTTATATCCGCCTTTTCCAAGAGAAACTGTTTTAAAATCCATTAGATTTCCAAATATAAGCTCGATTACCCTTAGATTTTTATAGATTGTATTCTTGTCTAAAGGTTTATAGCCCAAAGAATCTGCAATTTTAACATATTTTTCATATATTTCTGAAAAAGAGACATAATCTTGTGCTTTTAGCTGTTCAGAAATTATAGATAAAACAATTAATTTTTGTGTCTTATTTAGAGAATATATTATAGAATCTAGTATATCCATTTCTAAGTTATTAAAAGCCTCTTCTACATCTTCTAAAGAGATATAGCTTCTATTTTTACTGCTAGCAATAGAAGCTGCTAACTTTAATACATTAATAGCTACTCTAGCATCTCCAGAAGATTTTGTAACCCTTGCAGCAATATAATTTATTATTTCTTCATTATACGAATTTTCTTTTAGTGCTAATTTTGCCCTTTCTAGTAAGATATCTTTTAGTTCAGGATAATTATATGGAGGGAATAGCAATTTATATACAGAAGATAAGGAAGATTTTACTCTACTATCTAAGTCATCTATGAAAGTTATGTTATTTGATATAAACATCAGTAAAACTTTATCGTATATATCTAAATCATAGTTTCTCAATAAAATATATAATAACATGTCAATATTCTTTTTAGAAAATAGAAAATCTACTTCATCTAATATTAATATTAGCTTATACTGATTTTCCTTTAGGAATTTTTTTATATTATCTAAGATATCTACTTTACTAATACCCGTTTTTATATTTATATTTGTAAGATCTTCATATATTTTCTTCAATATATAGTACTCAGATTCGTTAGATAATATGGTCCTACAGTTTATATAAGATACTTTGATTTTTAGTTTATTTTTTAATGCATAACCTTTTACACCAAAACTGACAAATCTTGCGAGAAGAGTCTTTCCAGTTCCTGTACTGCCGTATAGGAAGAGATTAGTGACTTTGTTATTAGATATAAAGTCTCCTATAGACGACAGAGCTATCTCTTTTTGTCTATCTCTATGTTTTATGTCTGATGGAACAAAATTCTCATCCAAATAGCGATAATCTTTTATTATAGAGTTTCTAGATAGATATTTAGAAAAAGTAGACGAAAAATAATTAAATATTGTATTTTCAACCATAATAAACTATTTGAAAGATATGTTTAAAAAATAAACTAATCTTTGATTTATAAATAAAAGATTTTACTTTAATTAGTAAGAAAATTCTGAAAAAAAATTGTTTTAGATGTTCTTCCAGAAATTTTTGCAAGATTTTACACCAGATCTGCTATAAAAATATAGTATATAATATTGTTTATAAATTTTGATAATCATAAAACATAAAAGACCTTTATAAATCTTTTGGTAGAGGTATTTCAAAGTGAAAATTTTATTTAATTTATATTTCTGAAATTTTTGAATTACTATTTACTAGTAACTAATAATTAAAAATATTCGAAACAAATCTAGTTATTTTTTAGCCTATTCTCTAATTCACTTTGAAATATCTCTATCGAAAAACTTATAAAGATCTTTTTAATTATCCTATACTATCTTTTATCATTTTTTTAATCTTTTCTATTATATAGTCTTCTTTTTGTTCTTCTTTATTGTTTTTTTCGAAGGAAAAGCTTTCTGGAATTACAAAATTCTTTAGGTCTTTGTATTTATATACTAAATAAAATTCTTTCAAGATATTTTTATTTATCTTTTCATAAATATCTTTTGGTATATATAATATTGTATCTTCCTTTAAATGTTTTAAAATAGTGTTTTCATTTATAATATCTACAAAAATTTTTCTACTTTTTTTATTATTTATTTCCAAAAAAGAAAGCTTTGGTATTATATTATCGTTATTCTTTATTCTATCTAAAAGATAAATAGACATTTCATTAAATTTTAATAAGAGATCAACATATTTTTCATTAATTTCTTTTAATTTATTTTTTAGTTTTAATATATTCTTTTCTTTTTTTAAAACAAAAATCTTTAAGTAATAATTATCTACACTGCTATTTAATTTTTTAATTCTCTTAGTTCTTTTACTCTTATTAGTTTCTTTTATATTGTTTTCTAATATTCTTTTAGCAGAAATTGGTTCTATTCCTCTAGATCTAAAAGCTAGTCTTAATATTTTTATATATTCTTCTTCATTATTCGATATGTTTTTTGCTTTATCGAATATTTTCTTATTATGCGCTAATGCAAAATATGCTGCTATATATGCATCTAACTCATGATCACTGCTGAATAGATTTTTTAAGTTATTGTCTTTATAAAATTTGCTTTTTTCTTCTAATGTTATATCTCTTTTTAATTTATTTATACCAATTCCTAATTTAGAAGATATCTCTTTAATTCTCTCGGGAATATCTTTCTTATCTGTAGCTAGCAAAACAACTTTATGTAGTTTTGAAATATATTCTATTATTTCAGAATTTGTTAAATTTTTTCCCGAAATTTTATCAACTATCTTTCCATTTTCATCTATTATAACAATAGCCATATTTGTTCCAGGATCTATACCAGCAATATATGCTTCCAACCTACAAACATAATTATATCAATAGCTTAATAAAAATTATGTATTATAAATGGTAGAATGGGTATATTATATCCAAGACATAATAGTTGGGTATATTTAACAGAAGTACAAGGACATAAATTAGGGACAATTCTAAAAATACTTAAAAATAACGCCCCAAAATATGTAAAAGAACAAATAAAAGAACTTATTAGACAAGGAAAAATAAAGAATATAGAAGAATTGGCTAAAAAAGCAATAGAAGAGAGAAAACCTCTTTTAAAAGTACTTGAAGAATATGGCGTAAAGCTAAAAGATAGGAAATATGGAAAAGGATCTAGGAGGTGTATAATATGTGGAAACCATGACAGGATTATCAGAAGATATAATTTAGAGATATGTGGTAGATGTTTTAGAGAATGGGCTGATGTTCTTGGGTTTAAAGTATTGGGTGAATAAAATGGTAGATATAATTAATGATTTTCTATCCCATTTGTCTAATAGTGTTGCTGTTGGAAAATTTGAAGTAGAATTTCCAATATATAATAAATTGTTATTAAATGTGTTGGAAAAAATGAAAGAAAACCAATATATTGAATACTATAGAGTTGAGGGCAAAAAAGTTATTGCAAAAGTTACTGAAAACTTTAATTTTGCGAAAGCAATAAAACCAAGATTTCCTGTCTCTTATAGAGATTTGGAGAAATATGAAAAAAGATATTTACCGGCAAGAGGATTTGGAATATTGATAATATCTACTAATAAAGGAATTAAGACTAATATAGAATGTAAATCTGAGAAAATAGGTGGCGTATTAATAGCAGCTGTATATTAATTATATTATAATTTCTTTAAATATTCTTCTATTTTTTGTCTTATTTCCTTATTGTTTAAGATTTCTTCTATCTCATTTATTTTTGATTCTATAGATAATAGCTTTCTATATAGTATCGCTAAAGCTACCCATATCTGAGCGTTAGCTGGATCTTCTGCTTTAATATAAATTTCTCTATATTTTTTTACTTCAGATAATAAAGATTTCAAAAAATCTTTTAATACAGGATCTAAATTATCTTTCCAGTCCATACTTAGACAATATCTTACTTTTTACCATTTCAAAATGTTCTGTTATTTTTTCTGGAGGTAGACTTCTTTCTAGATATTTTGAAAATTGTCTCTTATATTTTTCAGGATCTTTTTCTTTTAAAATCAACGCATATTTCTTTATATGTTCTCCTTTTATTCTATCTTCAGATGGTAGTATTTCTTCATTATATGGTATTTCTATCCCAGCATCTAATAATCCTTTCAAAAATGCAAATAGAGAGTTTCCTTTAGAAGGAGTATATCTACCGATGTCTAATATTCCCTTATTTATATTCTTTTTCTTTGCTTCCAATCCTAATAACAATCCTGTTAAGTATGCGGATGGAAGATTTCCCCTATGTCCCTTCCATCCAAATTCTTTTTCTAATCTTTTAGAATGAATAGTTATTAATGTCTTGTCTATACCATTTTCATATATTATTACTTGCCCTACGAAGTTGTTTAAAGATCTCCTTACAACAAATCGTGGTAGACTCGATTTTAATAATTTTAATCTTTTTCTATAATCTGTTTTATTTTCTCTTCTCCTTCTATATTTTACTACGTAAGTAGAACCATGAGCCATTAAAGATACTCTTATAAGTAAATTTTTAAATATTAACACATCGCAGTATCGAGCTATTTAAAATTGATCCGCCGCGGGTGGGATTCGAACCCACGCCTCCGTGCGGAGAGTGGATTAGCAATCCACCCCCTTAACCACTCGGGCACCGCGGCATATAAGAAATATTATATTTATATTACAAAAATGTTATATCTGTATCCCATAAGTGATCTGGTATAAAATTGGCAGTAGTTTATTAAAAAATTAATAGATGGGCCCGGACCGGGAATCGAACCCGGGCCTTTGGATCCACAGTCCAACGCCCTACCACTAGGCTATCCGGGCCATATATATAAGGTATTTAGAATTAACGATTATAAATTTCTTAATTCTATAAAAAATTTTATGAATAGAGAGTTGAAGATTTTCGATAATATTTTTATATTTGATTATAAAGTGTCTCAATTTTTTTATGAAAAATTAAAAGGAAATATTACCTTAGTATATATTCTAGATAGTATATCTTACTTCATAGATATAGCT
>DAIUEN010000011.1:0-17716 GCA_036845085.1 Candidatus Nanopusillus sp. | reverse complement strand
AAGTTTTATCTAAAACTCATGGACCCGCCGGGATTCGAACCCGGGACCTTCGGCTAGCGAGGCCGACGTCCTACCACTAGACTACGGGCCCATAATTTTTATTTCTTAACTAAAATATTTTTATAATGAGAGCTGGTTTAGAAATACATCAACAAATAAATACTAAAGAAAAATTATTTTGTTCTTGTAAAACCGACTTAGAAGATCATTACGATTATGAAATTATGAGAAAATTGAGAGTAGTACAAAGTGAAATTGGTAAAAAAGATGTAGCTGCAGAATATGAAACACAAAAAGATAAGATATTTTTTTATCAGTATTCAAATGATTATTCTTGTTTGGTAGAACTAGATGAAGAACCGCCGCATTTAATTAATGAAGAAGCGCTAAAATTCGGAATTTTATTAGCAGAGTATTTTAATATGTATATACCAGAAATTCTTCAGATAATGAGGAAAATAGTGGTAGACGGTTCAAATACATCTGGTTTTCAAAGGACTTTGTTATTAGCTTTGGATGGAAAAATAAATTATAAAGGTAAAGAGATAAGAATACAAACTTTATGTATAGAGGAAGATGCTGCTAGAAAAATTGAGGAAGGAGAAAATTATGTTAAATATAGATTAGATAGATTGGGAATACCACTAATAGAAATAGCTACTGGACCAGATTTAACTAGTCTGAAAGAGGTTAAAGAAGTAGCAGAATATATAGGACTAGTATTAAGATTAACTGGTAAAGTAAAAAGAGGTTTGGGAACAATTAGACAAGATATAAACATTTCTATACCGGAAGGCGAAAAAGTAGAAATAAAAGGAGTCCAAAATCTAAAAATAATTGATAAAGTTGTAGAATATGAAATAATGAGACAAAAAAAGCTTTTAGAATGGAGAAAAATTGTAATAGACAAAGGCATCGAGGGATATGAACTAGAAGAATAACTTATATATTTTCGAGTAATCTATATTAAAATATGAGAGGACAGTTTGCTACGATAATAGTTAATATAATATTGTTTATTTCCGCAGCTATTTTAACATATTTGTTTGTGTCATCATCTTATAATAGTTTGAATAATATCAACAATGCGGCAATATCTAGGCAAGAGCTAATATCAAATAAGTTAAACACTATAATACAGATAGATTCTTGTGCATATGATAATTCATCTAGAAATTTGATTTTGTATGTTAAAAATTATGGTAATACTCTATTAAATCAGTCAAATACTGTATTATTTGTTAATGGATATCTAAAAGAAAATATCACTATAAATTTAGTTCAATGTCCTAATGAAATTAATATATGGGCACCAAATTGTATAATATCAATAAATACTAGTTGGAATTCTAATGGTTATTATTATATAAAGGTTGTCAGTGAATATGGAGTAGATGATCAAAAATTGATATTTGTAAATGTAAGTTCTAGTATATGCTTAGTACAATGAAAGCTGATCTATCCTCAATTTTTTCTTCAATTGTCGTTTTCTCTATATTTTTGTTCGGTATTTTTACAATAAAATATATCATCGAAAGCAGTTATAACAACCTATATACTATAGGATTGTCTATTTCTGAGAGATACTACGAAAAGTCCAGAGAATTAATAATATTCAAAAATAATTTGTCGAATTATGAAAATCCCTATATAATAATACAAAATAAAGGAAACAAACCAGAAGATTTAAATTGCTATAAGTTATATGTTAATGGAATTTTAACAAACTTTTATTATAACATAAGCAAATTGTATCCTGTAGATTTATTATTACCAGGAGAAGAAGCTATAATATATTTTGAAAATAGTAGTATAAGAAAAGATTCTTGGAATTTTGTACAATTAATCTCTTGTAGTGGAACTAAGTTTTTAACGCTAATATACATAAGTTGATAAGTGATACTTTATAAGTTATCAGATATATAGTATACTAATATGAAAGCTTCTCATGTTCCAGAGATGATATTTTTTGTGCTCTCTGTAGGTTTTTTATCTTTACTTACTTATCTATATTCTTCAGACATTTTTCGATCTATTCAAACTGGTAATTCTATATCAAATGTTATTTCTGACTCTTTTTATCCTAAATTTGAATTATTATCTTATACTTATGACGAATCTAAGATAATTCTATATCTAAAACCTTTAGAGCCAATAGATTATAGGTATATAAATGTTTTAATTAATAAACAAGATGCAAAAATAACGCCAATAAATCCTTACGGTTATATACTATATCCAAATAATTCTCTTCTAAAAGTAGAGGCCAATTATAGTTATTTTCAGTTTGGTAACTATTTTAACCAGATTAGTATTTATGTATATGAAACATCTAATAATTTACGTACTCTTGTATATTTAACAAAAATTAATATTAAGGACATACCATATACTTCATCAGAAAACGATTCCGACAGATATTATAATCCGCCATCTGGATGTAATCCAACTTCAGCTTATGTCTATTCAATTATTTCGGATAAATCATTGATATATTTAGTTCAAGGACAATCCCAATCCGTTACCATTACTACTTTCTTATCTTGTAATACTTCGGGAACCGTCATGGTCTTATGTTATTTACCAGAGGGATTTTTATGCGATTCTCCATATAAGACTTGTAATGTTTCCGACTCTGATTCTTGTTCAGTTACATTTGTAATAACTAATAGTAATGCTTCTGTAGGAAATTATACTGCTACATTTGAATCTACTTTTGGATCATCTTCTGAATCTATTAATATAACTCTTGCATCTGTAATGGGAGTATACCTAAGAAAAATAATTGTAAACAATACACTAAATACAAATACACTTATAGATTATCAAATTAATATAACTGTAGATACAGAAACCCCAATATCTCAAGGAAAAATGAAACCAGATTGTGGTGATGTTAGATTCACTTATTTAAATACCTCAGACTATAAAGAATATAAAATACCATACTGGATAGAAAGTGGATGCAATACTTCTAATACAATAATATGGATAAAAGTACCGTATATTTCAGCTAACGGTAATGCTACTGTGTACATGTATTATGGCAATCCTAATGCTACTAGTGAAAGCAATCCACATAATGTATTTGATTGGTATGATGATTTCTCAACAAATACTTTATCTAACTATGATATTGTACACAACCCTGGATGGCATCCTATACCGTATAGTAATATGGGTGGATGTACATTTACACATGATGCAACAAATGGGAGATTAACTTTTAGTTGTCCGGCCGGCTATTATTCATATATTTCTCCCAAAACAACACTTCTACCAAATATGACGAATGTTGCTTTAAGATTTAATGTTTTATTTACATCATTTAGTGATGGTAATTCAGGTATTTCTGCACACTTAAGATTTATAGATATATCTAACAACTATTACATTGCTCTATCAAATGATAGACGTGAATCTGAATTAGGTAAAAGAGTAAATGGTGGAGATACAGTTTTAGCAGAAACAAACTTTGCTGCTGCAACAAATACACGATATACTTTAGAGTTTAGAATATCGGATAATAGGTTAGAATATTGGAGAAATATGGTTTTAGCAGCATCTAGAACAGATTATTCAATAACTTCTGCTGGTAGAGTTGTTATATTTCCTTCTGAAGCATCTGGGTGGATAGATAATATCATTGTTAGAAAATATACATATCCCGAACCTTCTGTTATTATTGGATATGAAGAAATATTAACATAGTCTTTATAATCTTTTAAGTATATTACAGAGCTTGCATTAAAGTTAGGATCCTAAAGATCTTATTGATTATTAAAAATAGTTTTACAAAGAAGTATCATAAGATCTATTGATAAGTTAAAAACAAAAAGAAATCCATAAATAATATATACATGGTAAAGTATCCAATTGCTAAAGGATTTTATTCTTTCGATAGAGAAGAATTAATAAAACAAATTGAGAGATGTTTTTTAGATAAAAAGTTTGGACCTGGATATATTCCTTCAGAAATTAAAATGAATAAAAAATTATTAGCTGGAATCGTTCCTCATGCTGGTTATGAATTTTCTGGACCATGTGCAGCGTTTACTTATAAAGAATTATATGAAAATTATAACTTTGATACTATAATAATCGTTGGGACAAATCACTATGGAATAGGAAGCAATATTTCCTTATTATTAGATGATTGGTATACACCTTTAGGGTATGTGGAGTCAGATAAAGAATTTATAAAAAAGATACTAGATAGTTTTGATGCTGTTGAAGATCCAATAGCATTTAAATATGAGCATTCTATAGAAGTTCAATTACCTTTTTTAAAATACTTATTCGATGACAAATTTAAAATAGTTCCTATATTGATAAAAGATTTAAATTTAGAAAAAATTAGAGATTTTGTAAGAGTAATAGATAATGTTTCTAAAGAATTAAATAGGGAAATATTTATCTTATCTTCTGGTGACTTTACACATCATGGAGAAATATATGATTATACATATTTTAAAGAAAATATAATAGACAATGTAAAGGAAATGGATTTAGAATATATAGATAAGATAGTAAAATTAGATTCTGAAGGTTTAAGGGATTTGATAAAAAAATATAATGGTACAGTATGTGGAATATATCCATTTATATTTTTTATAGAATATACTAAATACAAAAAAGGTAGAGTAGAGTTATTAAGATATTATAATTCTGGAGAAAAAACCCTAAATGATGATATAGTAGTAGGATATGGATCTATTATATCCTATATATAAGAATTATTTTTTTAGTTTTATTTCAATTATCTCTCCATTTGGTTCTTTTTCTGCAAATATTTGTGA
Organism: Candidatus Nanopusillus sp.; assembly: GCA_036845085.1. Classification (GTDB taxonomy): domain Archaea; phylum Nanobdellota; class Nanobdellia; order Nanobdellales; family Nanobdellaceae; genus DAIUEN01. The sequence goes on along the minus strand of DAIUEN010000011.1, from coordinate 12,917 downwards.
CTGAAATTTATATATTTTTACCGGCAAAGTTTTCCAACAGTCTTTGTATAGCCCAGCTTTTATACATAAATAATCTAAAAAAGTTTTTACATCCCATTCTTCTTCCACAGCAACTTCTGGTAAAAGTAACCCAGAATATATCTTATATTCCAATAATAAACCATCTTCTCCAATCTTTATTTTTTCCAAATATTCTTCTGGATTATTTACAACTATTAATCTAGGTTCTGTTAATATGTTTATTTCTATTATTATGTTGTCTAATTCTTCTAAACTTAATGGTTCAAATCTTGGATCATCAACTGCAGCATGAATGGCTGAAAGGGCTAAAGCTTTGTATAGAGGATATATGGGTTTTGGAAATCCTATACACCCTCTTAATGAGTTATTAGAATATTTCTTTAATGTTGTAAAAACTCCAACTTTTTCTTCATATTTTAATAATTCTTCTGGATAAAATATATCTTTCTTTATTAAATAGTTTTTAATAATCGTTCTGGCAGATCTTACAAATGTTCTTCCATCCTCCAAACTGTAAAGTTTCATATATTTTATACTGTCTAAAATTCTTAAGTGTTTTTAATAAAATATAATATATGGCATGGATTGATGACTTTTTTGATGAATTTGACAGACAATTTAGAAAGCAGTTAAGATTAATGAAGAAATTAATGAAAGAGATGAACAGAAGATTTTCCGACTTAGAAATTGTAGAACAACCTTTAATGGATATTAGAGATGAAGGTGACAAATATGTTATAGAAGTAGATTTGCCTGGTGTAGATAAGAAGGATATAGAATTAACAGTACTAGATCATACTCTAAAACTAAGAGCTAAAAGGAAATCAGAATATAAAGAAAAATCTGAGAATTATGTTAGAGTAGAAAAAGGATTTAGTGTTTATGAGAGATATATAGAATTACCACCAGATTCTGATTTAAATAATATAAAAGCAAAATATGAGGATGGAGTATTAAGAATAGAAATAAATAAAATAAAATCAGAAGCTGGCAAGAGAATTAGTGTTGAATAATTTATTTTTAACTTTTTTAGTAAATACTTTTTATGAAAATTAAGTATGTTGAAGATTTAATAGAAAGTGCTTTTAAAAGAGCTAGAGAGAATTCTAAATATATAAAAGATCTCAAAGAAAAAAATCTAGTAAAAATAGATACTATTTATGAAATCTTCATATCAAGATTAGATAGAATTATTTCTGAACTAGAAGAACCAAGAAACGAATTTTACAAAGAATTATATAATATATTTCTTGGATTTAAGTCATTTAAAAAGGTAAAAGAAAGGATAAATTATATTAAACGTTTAATGACTGATATTTACAAAAAATATAGAAATAACATTAGATTAACAAATGATATAAAAATTATAGAAAAATATAGAAAAGAATTTTACGGAAGAATGGCTAGTATACTTAGAAGAAATAACTGGATATTTAATATATATTTAGAATATAAGAAAGTTAAAAAAAGAATGCCAGATATAAAAAACTATCCAACAGTAATAATTGCTGGATTACCAAATGTTGGAAAAAGTACGCTGTTAAAAAGATTGACTGGATCGAATGTAAAAATAGAACCATATCCATTTACAACGAAGGATTTAATGATTGGATACATAGAGGATATTTATTTTAAAATACAAGTAATAGATACTCCTGGAATTTTAGATAGGGATATAGAAGAATTAAATAACATTGAAAAAAAAGCAATTTTGGCTATTAAGTATTTATCAGATATAATCATATATGTATTTGATGTTACAGAAAGTTGTGGATATAGTATAGAAGAACAAAAAAATCTTTTAAATAGAATACTTAAGTATTTTAATGAAAAAAACATTATATTATATTTCTCAAAATCTGATATATTCTCAGAAAAAGATAAAGATAAAATGAAGAAAATATTAGATGAATATAAATTTAATTATTTTTGTGATCCAGAGATTTTAAAAAATTTTTTAATAGAATATGTAAAGTCTAAAAAATTATATTCATAAAAATAATTTTATGAAATTATTAGTTGCATCGGATATACATAACGATATAGAAATTATTTATAAAATAATTAGTTTATATGAAAAGGAAAATCCAGATTATGTTATACTTCTTGGAGATATTTCAGATATGGGAGAATTAAAAAAAGGATTAATAGGAAGATTAACAAGTAAGATCAATCCAAACAAAATAATTATAATTCCTGGTAATCATGAAACACTAGAAATGATTTATGAGTTAAAGAAGAAATATGGTATAAGAGAATTACATAAAAAATATTTTACTATTGGAGAAATAGTTATAGCAGGTTTTGGTGGAGGTGATGTACCGATTTTTTTTATAGATGAATGGGAAATAAAGGATTTTCTAGATAAATTAAAGTATATATCAAAAGATAAAAAAATAATTTTATTTACACATATACCTCCATTAGGAGCTAAAACTTCTTTAAGTATTTCTGGTAGCAAAGAATTGTATAAATTCATTAAATATTCAGATAATGTTATTTTAAATGTTCATGGGCATATTCATGAGGCGGGAGGACTAGAAGACAGAATTAATAAAGCAAAAATTATTAATGCAGCAAGAAATGTAATAATTGTTGAGATATAGTTTAAAATTTTTAAATACAGATAGATTTCGATAGTAAATTTTATTAAACTTTTTAGAATTTATTTAAAATGATGGACCTTTCTATAAAAGTTAAAAAAGTTATAAAAAGAGACGGGAGGGTTGTCGATTTTGATTTATATAGGATCTTTTACGCGATTGAAAGGGCTATGAAGGCTGTAGGACAATACGATCCTAATAAGCTTAGCGAAATATTAAAGTTTATTGTTAATATTTTGAATGAAAAGTTTGGAGAAGAAAATATACCACATGTAGAGCAGATTCAAGATATAATAGAATATTCTTTAGTCAAATTTGACTTATATGAAGTAGCAAAAGCTTATATAACATATAGAAAAGAAAAAGAAAGAATAAGAAAAGAAAAAATGGAATTATTAGGACCTTTTTACGAAGAAGATATAGCAAAGAAGTTTTCATTGAATGCTATAAAGTTGATGGTAAACAGATATTTACTAAGAGATGAAAATAAAAATTTAATAGAAGGACCTAAACAAATGTTTGAAAGAGTTGCAGCATTAGTTGTTATACCTGATATACTTTATGATCCAAGAGTATATGATAAAGATGGGAAACAGTTTGTGAAACCAGAAGAAGAATTTAATCCTGAAGAATTAGAGTATAAAATAGGGTTAAAATATGAGAATGGGGAATATAAAGTTAAATGGAATAGATATCATCTAGAAAGGATGAAATATTTATATGATGAATTAAACAGAAAGGGTCATATGAAGGTGACATGGACTCAGCTTTTAGATATGATAAAAAAAGGAGAGTTTGACAAATATTACGAAAATTATTTGAAGTACTTTAATTTAATGGCTCAGAAAAAATTCATGCCAAATTCTCCAACATTATTCAATGCTGGAGCTAGATTAGGTCAATTATCTGCATGTTTTGTCATCGATATAAAAGATGATATGGAAAGTATAATGGAATCTGCCAAAGAAGCAGCACTTATATTTAAGTCTGGCGGGGGAGTTGGTATAAACTATTCTAAATTAAGACCAGAAGGTGACGTCGTTGCTTCTACTGGTGGTGTAGCTTCCGGTCCTGTTTCATTTATGAAAATAATAGATACATTAACAGATGTAATAAAACAGGGTGGCAAAAGAAGAGGAGCTAATATGGGTATATTAGAAATATGGCATCCAGATATATTGAAATTTATTCATGCTAAAGAACAAGAAGGAACATTGACGAATTTTAATATATCTGTTATGTTTACCCCTGACTTTTGGGAGTATTATAATGATAATAAACCATATCCATTAATAAATCCAAGAATATTAAGTAAATATAATGCTCCATTTCCTGGAGATTTAAATTATGATATCAATAAAGTGCCAAAAGAAGCAATAGTAAATTATGTAGACCCAAAAAGCATATTAAATGATATAGCATTTGTTGCTTGGAAATCTGCAGATCCAGGATGTTTATTTATGGATAATATAAATAGAAGAAATGTCATGTACAAATATAGGGGACCAATAAAGGCAACAAATCCATGTGGAGAGCAGCCTTTATATCCATACGAATCATGTAATTTAGGATCAATAAACTTATACTCTATGATAAAGTTTAAGAATGGTGATGTTTATTTTGACTGGGAAGAATATAAAGAAACAATAATATGGGCATACAGATTCTTAGATAATGTAATAGATGTTAATAAATATCCTGTAAAAGAAATTGAAAAAGCATCTAAATCTGTTAGGAGAATAGGATTAGGATACATGGGTCTTGCAGATGCTATGTACGCATTAAAGATTCCATATTCATCTGAAGAAGGATTTAAGTTTATTATGAAAGTTACAGAATATTTAACTTATTATTCTATGCTAGAATCAGTTAATAGAGCAAAAGAAAGAGGAGTTTTTGAAAAATATTATGAAACATCATACCCAGAAGGAGAGATTCCTTTAGAAGGATATTACCATAGAGATTTATGGACTTTAGATTGGGATTACCTTGTTGAAGAAATAAAGAAATACGGTATAAGAAATGTAGAAGTAACATCTATTGCTCCAACAGGTTCAATATCTATGTTAGTCGATGTATCATCCGGAATAGAGCCACAATATTCTCTTGTATATGAAAAAAGAGTAACTGCTGGTACTTATTATTATGTAGACATAGAATTTGAAAGACAATTGAGAGAAAGAGGTTTATATAATGAAGAACTTTTGAAGAAAATTTCAAATAATGGTGGTAGCTTGATGGGATTGGATGAAATACCTGAAGATATGAAAAAAGTATTCCTAACAGCTTTGGATATCCCATGGTGGGATCATGTAAGAGCACAAGCAGTAGCACAATTGTGGATAACGACTTCTATATCAAAAACAATAAATATGCCATCATGGGTACAGCCAGAGGATGTCTATAAGGCATATATATTTGCATACAAATCTGGATGTAAAGGAATTACTATTTATAGGGAAGGTTCTAAATCTGCTCAAGTATATTATGCTCCTGCTGAAGCTAGTAAGAACAGAGCAAAGGAGTATTTAAAAATGGTTTTAAGTGGAAAAATAAATAATAAAACTTTAGAAATATTAAAGTCATTAGGAATAGAACTTTCTGCTATATATAAAGAACTAATATATGAAGAAAAAATAGAAGAAAGTCAAGTAGGAAAAGTTAAGCTTAATCTACAGTCAAGTTATAGTATAAATAAAAATGATAATCTCAAAACTTTATGTCCTATATGTGGAAGCAATAAATTAAAACATGAAGGTGGATGTATAACTTGTATGGATTGTGGATGGTCTGAATGTATTATAGCATAAGTTTTTTTAATTCTTTTTCTATTTCTAATAGATCTTCCCCTAATTCATATATAGTTTCCCTTCCTTTTACAGTTATTAAGTTTTTATCAACAAAATAACTATATCCAGATAAAAATTCTGCTCTATATTTTTCTACTATTTTTAAATATTCTGGAAATTCTTCATAATTAAATACTATTTTTTTTCCATGTAATAGATTCATCTTAATAAAAGCTATAGGAGCTAATGTGGAAAGTATTACTGTTTTATATAAATTTAAATATCTTGTAAATATTGCAGCAATCTTTATATTTATAAATTCTTTGAATCCTTCATCTGCTAAAAATATTAGTCTATCAAAATAGTGATCTCGCATCATAAATATTTCATTTATGTCAAAATCTGGGAATACTAAAGATTTATATTTTCCTATAGATACATTCCTTTTAATATTAGCTACATATGTTTTACCATCTAAAATATCCATAAAGTTATATAGATCATCTTCAGAAAATTTTTTTGATGGTATTATTATTAAGTTCAGTTTCATAAAATATGTAAGAAACTTCAAAATTTATAACTTTGGAAATATTTTTATATATATAGTTATGGCAGAGATTACTTTAGAAGAGCTAAGAAAAGAAAGTGTTGAAGATAAGAAACACAAAATTTTAGAAATTTATTTTTTATTAGATCACCAAGGTATATCTTTTGATAAGCTATATTATTGGCTTATAGATTTTGCAAGAGATAGTTTAAAACTAAAGATATCCAAAATATCAGATACATACAATGCCTCTTTTGCATCTGGACTTTTTGGAGATTTATCATATAGAACTTTTGCTAATTTAATATCAAATCTTCGTAATATCGGAGAATTAATAAATGTATTAACTAAAAGTATTATCTCAATTATCAATGAATATCAATTATTATATACCGTATATAAGAGTTATTTAGATTTAAAGTCAAATGATGAAAAAAAAGCATATGCTGCTTATAAATATTTAAAGCAGAGATGGATAGACTATGTAGATCCAACCATAAACCCTTCAGCTCCTTTAAGGAATATTTCTAGAACTTTTCCATCAGCATATGCTGGATTTTTTAGATATGAAATTTTGTCTGAGATAGAAAAATTGAAAAACAAGGGAATAATTGGAGAAGCTCTATATAATTATATAAAGAATGATAAAAGTTTGCAAATAGATTCGGAAGAAACTAAAAATGTGTTAAACGAGGTAGTAAGAGGAGTTATATCTTCTAGGTTATCTAATTTTTATTCTTGGTTGGAATACCACTATAATGAAGTTATACATAGAATAAACATATTGAAAGGATATCTAAAACATGAATTGAATTCTTTAGTATACTATACTGAAATAATAAAACCTTATTTTAAAATAGCAAAAAAATCTATTATTACTGGAGAAGAAACCCCAGATATTGTCAATATATTTAATGTAACTGTTATAGATTTATCTTTAATATTAACAGATGCTGAAAAAAAAATAAAAGAATGGGACAAAACTAAAAATGACCCTATAGAAAAGACATATATACCAGTATATGAAATCAATATTAAAGGAAGAGCAATTCCTCAGTCCCAAGACTATGGTAAATATTACTTATTCTCGGGAAGGTTAGAAATTAATATATATGGATACATTTTGGAAAAGTCCGAATATAATTCTTTGAAGTTAGATAAATTATCGAAAGATTTTACATTAGCAACAGGTTTGACGGATGAATATATATCTAACATAAAAGAGCTCTTATTAGACGTATATATTTTTGATATAATAAAAAATGATAAAAAATTACTTGAGTTAGTAGCTTCTAAGAGCAATAAAAAGCCAGATGAAATAAATACAATATATGATATAAAATGGACTAAAGAATTATTACAAGAATTAATGAAAGATAATAGGATATCTGAAGCTTTAGGATCTTTATATTGGATAGAAAAATATTTTCCTTCTGAAAAAAATGAGGAAATGAAAAAAAGAGAAGAAGAAAAGAAAGAAGAAAGTAAGAAGGTATCCGTATTTCCAAATCCATTAGAATTAATAATGTCTTTTATAACAACTTTTGGATATAACTTAGAATTAATATCTAAGAATTTACAAAGAAAAGAAATAGAAAGACAATCGGAAAAAGAGAAGTCTGATTTTTTGATGTCTTCTGCTAGAAAAATATGGACCATATATAATTCTATGAAAAAAACCTTTGGACTACTATCTTATTAATTTTGAAAGATATAAATCTATTTATGAGTAATAATGATGACATAACAAGGAAATTACTTAATAAAGGAATTTCTACAAGTACAAATCCTGCCAATCCTTTACAACATTTAGAGGTACAAAATAAATCTTTATTAGGTTATAAGGGGGTAGAGGTACAAACATTTACTTTTGAAGGTGATAAAGGGTGGGCAAGAATACCTAAATTTATATGGGAAGAAGCTGCAAGGCTTGCAAGGATAAATGAAATGAATTTATCTTTACATGCACCAGAAAATGATTTTCAATTGAGTAGTATTATTGGTGAAAGATTTACAGATAGTGTTAAGAGGGATATGGCATATAAGGTTTCTGCTGTATTAGAAACAGCATCTATTATGGGTAATATTTATGGAAATTCTTTGCATGTAAATATGCATGCTGGAGATATGGAATCTGCTGTATATGATAAAGGATTTGAAGAAATGGTAAAAAAACACATAAGAGAAGATCCAAAAAAATTAGAAGAAATAAAAAAAGAATTGTTGTTAAAAGGATATATAAGTGCAGAAGAATATAAAAATATAGACTCTGTTGATAAATTACCTTCTTGGTTATTTGCAAAGATTGTTCATTCTTATGCATCTATATTATTAGAACCAGAAAAAGCAATGGGTAGGAAAGAAGGGGTTGGAGAAGTTTTATATTCTCATGTAGGAATTGTATCAAAAGATGGTAATATAATTAAAGAATTAGATCTTACAAATAAAAATATCTGGAATAATATTGTAGAAGCATATACTAAAGAAGCATCTGAAATAGTAAGACCATTCAACAGAGGATATATAAAACATGAAGTTGCAAATATATTATTACAAATACAAGAAGACTTACGAGAAAATAATATAGAAAATTTAAAAGAACACTTATTTTATCTCAGCTCATACATAGAAAAAGTAAAAAATTCTTTAGAAGAATATGAAAAATTAAAAAATGTTATAAAATATTACTTAGATAAATATAAAGAAAAATTAGAACATTATAAAAATAGCGATATTCTGGATGATAAGATAAAAAAAGAAATATCTAATAAAATTGAAGAAATTTATAATTACGAAAGAAAAATGTTTGATCGTAGTGTAGATAAGAGTATAAAAGACCTGTTAGAGAAGATAGAAAAAGAAATTAAAGAGATAAGAGAAGGTAATATTGATAATAATAAAATAAAGGATTTATCAAAAAGTATTGGAAATTTATTTGGTATAAATACAGAAAATATACAAGAAGGACCCGGGTTAATAGATAATTTAGCCAGAAATATTGTAGCTATAGGTGAAAAATCTAAAAATTTAAATATACCTGTTTTGTATCCTGCAGATGTTTTAGCTAGAGAAAATGCAAGAGAAATAGTAAAAAATGCTATTATAGATATGCTAAATAGAATAGCATCGAGGGAGCCCCAAATATTACAGAATTTAGACAAAGTTTTTCCAACAATAATAATAGAGCAATCATATGCAGGTACTATAGCTTCTAGACCTGAATTATTGATTGGCTATATGGAAGAAGTAAAGAAAGGAATTAAAGAAGCTTTAGAAGAATTAGAAAAAAGAAAGGAATTTTTTAATATAATTAATAAGATAAAAAAAGAATATGGTAGTATAGAAGAATTTGTAGATAAACATGTAGGAATAAATTGGGACGTTGGACACGCAAAAATGTATGAAAAATTTGGATATACTAAAGAAGATATACTAAAATGGCTAGATAATTTCAATAATTATAAAAAATACTTAAAACACATTCATGTTCATGAGACACAATGGGGATCTGATACTCATTTGCCATTGGGTATGGGTTGGGATGATGTTGTTATGGAAGAGCTAAATAAGTTGAAAGATATTTTAGAAAATAAAGAGACAATTGTTGTTCATGAACCAGGTGGTTTCTATTCTACTGGCTTAAGTCAATTAGAAGGTTTATACGAATATTTATTCTCCCCATACAGTTTAAGAAATTTATATTATGGATCTCTGGGTGTTAATACAGGTTATCCTAACTTTTATACTATATCGGGACCATATCAATTTGTCTATCAAAATATTAATCAACAACCTATTGTCCCCTATAGTGTATTTACATATTCCCTATTTTCTAATCTTCCCGAGTATAAAGGACCTAAACAAACATTCTCTGGAAGAAGTATAGATTAGCTTTTAAAAATTTTTCCTAATACGTTATAAATGTCTGATACTTCTATGATAGAAAAAATAGCTAAGTATATTCCATCTATAAAACCTTCAATAGTTACTTTAACAACAAAAGAAAGAGTATTAAATACATTATTAGTAATAGTAATATATGCAATTTTATCTTCTATTTACATTTTTGGTTTGGATCTTTCTGTAACCCAAAGATTAGCACAATTAGCAATTTTATTTGGATCTAATCTTGGAACGTTAACTACTTTGGGTATAGGTCCAATAGTACTTTCTTCTATATTGTTGCAATTGCTAATTGGAATGGGTATATTAAGTATAAATCTTACTACAGAAGACGGAAAGAGAAAATATAATTTATACTATAGATTTTTTGCAATAGTATTTATAATATTAGAAGCATTTGTTTTATTATTAAGCGGTACAATTATACCAAATTACTCTTTAGATATAAATCCAGTTGTCTTACATGTAATTATATTTTTGCAATTATTTGTGGGGGGAATTATTATATTGTTACTTGATGATTTTTCATCAAAATATGGAATAACATCCGGAATTAATGTTATGATATTTACATCAATTAGCATTGCATTATTTATAAGACTATTTGGATTTTCTATCATTGCCGACCAAATACAATATACTGGAGAATTATTACTAGCAATTGATTTCTTTTTGCAGGGTAATACTATAATGGGATTAGTTTTTGTATCCACAATATTTTTTACATTCATAATCATATATTTATCAGCTTATTTGAGTAAACTAAAAATAGAAATTCCTCTATTATATGTAAATATTCGTGGAGAAACTCAGAAATTCCCTATAAATGTTTTATACACTTCTGTTATTCCAGTAATATTTATTTACGCTATCATAGTTCAAATACAACATTTATTCGGATTTGATAATCAAAATATTATAGTAAGAATGCTGAACCCTCCAAGATTATTGCTTAGTTTAGGACAATATGGAGTATCATATATATTAGATCCATTAAATATAATTCACATATTTGTATATTTATTAATATTTACAATTGGCGGAATGTTATTGTCTTTATATTGGATATATGCTTTAGGACTAGATCCAAATAATTTAGCTAAACAACTAACAGAAAATCCAGCTCTTGGTTTATATTCTAGGGATCCAAGAATAATAAAAGAAGATTTAGAAAAATATATCAAACCTGTAGGATATTTATCAGGTATCTTTGTAGGTTTTCTTGCAGCAATATCTGATATAGTTGGAACAGTTATTAGTGGCATTTCTATACTTCTTCTAGTTCTAATTGCTAATCAGTTATACCAAGATCTTGAAAAAAATGGGGGCTTAGAATATGTACCAATTATAGGTAAATACTTAAAAAAATGATAACTGGGCTTTTTTGGATAGTATTATTAGTTTCTATAATATTTATATCTTTATCCAAATATTTAGAGAAAAAGAATAGAATAAGAGAATATACTGAAAAAGCAAAAGAAATACATAATAAATATTTAGAAGAAATAAAAAAAGGAAACATAGAAAATTTGGATAAAATACTTAATGAAATCAGAGATATATACAATGTAATGTTTAAGCATATGATAATTTTATCTATAGTTGGAATTTTAGTATTAATATTTGTAGCTTATGGTTTATCTTTTGGATATAATATTGTTAATGAAAATAATACTACAAAGGTTATATTAACTAATCCTTTCTTATATAATCAGTATTTTGCTATAAATTATAATAAGACATTTTTGGGTTTTTATAAAGCAGATGGAAATATAATAATTTTAAATGAATCTTTAGATCCAAAAAATCTTTATGTAGATCCAATAGTTATTATACTTCCATTTAAAATCCCATTATTGAATGTAAATTGGCTAAATCCGCTTTTTTCTTATATATTTATCTATCTAATAATTCAGTTGTCTATATTCATTTATTTCAGGTTTTTGAGAAAATTTATAAAGAAATCTAGTTAAAAATCAAGAATGGCCCTAACATATTTATATAGAATAACTCCGTCAGGGAAATTAACTGTTATTAAAAAGTATAAAAAAGCAAATATACCAAAATGCGCTATTTGTAAAAAAGAATTACAAGGATTAAAAGGGTTACATCCAGCCAAATTGAGGAGAATAAATCTTAGTCAAAAGAGAATAAGTAGAAAATATGGTGGATATTTATGTATTGAATGCTTAAGAAGGTTGTTAAAGGAGAAGGTCAGAACAGGTATATAATTAAAAAATTAATCATAAAAATAAAAAAATGGTCTTGGAAATTGGAAGGGTATGTGTTAAGTTAAATGGTAGAGAAGCTGGAAGAAAATGTGTAGTAGTTGATATTATAGATCAAAATTTTGTTATAATAGATGGTGATGTAAAGAGAAGGAGGGTTAATATAAAACATTTAGAACCAACAAATATTGTATTGAATATACAGAAAGGAGCTAAGACAGAAGATGTAATAAAAGAAATGTTAAAAAATAAGATACCAGTTTCTTATTGGAAGTTGAAAAGGGAAAATTTACTTTCAGAAGAAATAATAAATCTATATAAGCAAAATTTTGGCGATATATGGTCAGATATAGCTAAAAAGCTGGGTTCCCCTGGAAAAGGTAAGTTGATGGTCTAAAATTGTTGTTTTTATAAATATCTTAATTCTTTATAAATATGTAAGTTTATACATGTTAGATGGATGGAAAATTATTATCAATTATGATAATTTTATTAACGACGATTATAGAAGTATATGCGATAATAAATTCGGATATAATGAATAATGAATATGCCAAAATTGTAGTGGGTTCTGTAGTAGCACTAGATGTATTGGTTTTGTTGGGTATATTGTTAAGAATATAATTTTTTATCAATTTTCTAATTTCAGTTTATTTTATCTTATAATGACTTTTAATAGAATTTTTAAATTTCATTTATAAAAATTATAATGAAAAAGATTATGTAATTAGATACGGGCCCGTAGTCTAGTGGTAGGACGTCGGCCTTGCAAGCCGAAGGTCCCGGGTTCGAATCCCGGCGGGTCCATGAGTTTTAGATAAAACTT
>DAIUEN010000010.1:0-19036 GCA_036845085.1 Candidatus Nanopusillus sp. | reverse complement strand
TTATAGGTCTTTATATAGTAGAAAATAAATTCCAAATAAATAAAAAAGAGTTTTATGTTATTTTAATTTTGATATTTACTTTATTTTTATATCATACATTTAAATTTTTCGACATAGAATTATTTAGTCCAGCATGGTTCTTTAATATTTACCAAAAATTCTTCTTAATTGTAGATCCATTTTGGTCTCCTTTTATTTCAAAATTTGTTTTTATAATAATGATAGCTTTAATATTGTTATTTTTAAACCATTTTAGCAAAATGGAGGATTCATCAAAGATAAATATAATAAGATTTTATGATATCCTATCTGAAAAAAAGATAGTATTTTCAATTTCTTTTATATTAATTTTTATGCAAGCATTAATATTAATATTGAACTTCGATTTTCTTAATAGCTTAAATATAACTAAAGATATTTTAAAATATTTATTATATTTTGTTATATTTGAACTTGCAATATACATATTAATTTTCTTAGAACTAAAAGAAAGAAAGAAAGTTTCTCCAGTATTGATTTCTTTTCCATTAATAATATTTTCTGGTTATCTATATTACACAAAAAACCTGATTGGTTGGTTATTACATGTAAGATACTCTATAGATATTTCTTCATTTCTGCTGGGTTTGCATTATGGTATTAAAAAAAATAATCCTAAGAAAATATCTAAAGCTATAGGAATGACAATAGGAATATTAGTACTTTTACAGGTATTTTTTGGAGAATTTTTAGAAGGGATAATATATGGATTTTTCTTACGATTAGAACCATTTTTGTTTAACCTATTATCTTATCCGGACATAAGAAAAGTATTATATCTAATGCACGGTCCCATCATTTCATCTCTCCTCTTGATATTTTTATATTTCCACATAAAAATATCTAAATAAATTTAAAAATCTTTTTTAAAAATTAGCTTTATGAGAAATCAGAGCGAATTTTTATATGTTTTGTTGTTTCTATCTATAGCTGGAGTAATAATAATATTATCTTTCTTGTCTTTGACATATTTTTCTAGACAACAAATAAATATAATAAAATTTGATTCATTAAACACTATTACCAATTATTTTTTGGGATATTTAAAAATAGCTTTTACTCAGAAAGCATATGTAGAATCTAGAACTTCTGGATTACAAGGATGGGGGAAAAATATATGGGCTTATGTTCCATGTTCTGTAAATCCCCCAAGTTGTGAAGAAGCTGTGAAATATTATAACGAAAATCTTAAGAATGCTTTACAAGGATCTCTAGAACTAGGAATAGATAAAATAAATAACGAAAAAATATATTATCCATACAATTTTAGAATAAACTTTACAAGTAATTATTCTACATATATTGTGGGAAAATGTTCTGACATATATAGGGGAAAGTATGACTATTACTTTTATACTGCTGTTGAAGGAATAAAATTTACTATAAATTCTTCAGATGCTTCTTCAATATTTGATTGGAAATATATAATTAATGTAACAGACAATCCAGCTTTATTTTTGTATAGGAAAGCATATGAATTTACTGTTGAGGGTTATCTTAGTCAATGTTCTATAGAAGATTGTATAAATGCAGTAGTAAGTGGAAATAGAGATCAAAGAGGATGCGCAATAAGTTTTGAACAATTTGTAAATGATCCCGATGTTAAGTGTAACGAATTTGTATATGTATTTGATGCTTGCAAAAAACCATGTAAAGAATTATGTCATCCAGAAAACTTAAGATGTACAATTAGACTATTATGTAATCATACTGGTTATAATGTTTTATTTAATGGCATATTATTCCCACAAGCTATTTCTTTTGGAGCTAATGTATATGCAGCAAATGATACTGTAACATTATATCAATCTTGTGTATACAACTGTACAATAGTTGTGGATAATACAACAAAAAAAGTAATAGAATCTTTATGTAAACATATAGATACAATTGGACCTGTATGTTATCCAACACCAGATGGGCCAGAGGATACAAAAAAAAGAGAAGAAAATGGAAAAATAATTTATACATGTAAATATTATATAAGAAAAAGTTGGCAGGTATCTTGTTGTCCTATTGTAGGATGCCCTGATTGTTGTCCATCAGATCCATTACCTTGTGAAGAAAAATTCAGTCCTAACACTAATATTTGTGGAGAGCCACAATGAAAAGTCAATTTTCTGTAATATTTACAACAATATTAATTGTAGGATTTCTAATAGCTATAATATTAATTACTGCTATATTTTCATTCAAACAGTCTTATAATATTATAAGACAAAATGAATTTACATATAGTGATCTAATATTATATTCTTTATTTTCTCCAAACTGTATTGGTAGTTATTTTGATTCTATATTTTATACATCAACGAAAAAAATTGAAAATTTTTCAGTAATATACAATAATACTTTTGTAAACTGTACTTATTTCCCATATCCATTTAAAGTTTATGTAGAAAATTATGTTTTTGGAATAGAAAACTATAAAGGAAATTGCTATAATAATTCTTATTTTATATCTATTGGTGGAAGATTATCTAAAATGAATATAGAAATATGTTATAATTTTTATTCTGATTTTTATTATTATTTATATAATTTCTGTACTTCTGATATAAATGAATCTTCAAAAACTTTTACCTTTTTATCTATAATAAAAGTTTATGAAAATAAAGTTTGTTTTCTAAACAATTATGGAAATTTTACATGTAATTATATACCGTGCGAATTTGAAAATTCTATTACATTAAAAGGTCCTCATGAAGTATATTTAGAAAAAATTAATGGAAAAATTAAGATTGTATAGATCTATCGAATATAGATATTGTTTCTAACAAAATTCTAGCAGAAAAAATATTACAAAATTCATTATAATATAATTCTGTTATGTCAAATCCCAATAGATTTGCATCCAAATCCATTATTATCTTAAAATAATAATACCAGTCTATACCAAATGGTTCTTTCCAGTGTCCGCACATGTTTTTGAATACATCTAAATCTAAAGAAATATATAAATTTTTACCTTTGAGTATATAAGAAATTTCCTTACTAATATCATTTATCTTATTTATTATCTCAAAAGAATTATAATATTTTATTCCCCAATGATCCATTATGTCTTTTTCATCAATAGATAAATTAGAAACACCTATCATTAAAATTTTTTCTGGTTCTATTATTTCTTCTTTTATAGAATAAAATAAAAAACTTTCATAATTTACTTCAGGATCTGGATGAATATCTGGATGAGAATCAAAATATAATAAATAAAAATCATCCCATTCTTCTTTTATAATTTTTAATATTGGATACGTTATTAAATGATTTCCTCCTAAGAAGATATATTTTTTACTTTTATCATATATTTTTTTTATTTCTTTATATATAATGTCTAAATCTTCTTTCAAATAGTTATTCTTAATGTTTATATCTCCATAATCATATATTTTTTTAAAATCTATTTTTCCAAACATCGGTAAATAAACTTTATAAGAACCTTCTCTAATACCTCTTGGTCCTAATTCATATTTTTTATCTTTAATATCACTACCCAAACTCAAAGGAACTCCTATAATAATATATTTTGCTTCTTCTAAATTACCTTTTGCATGTACAAACATAAAATTTTTTTACTTATATATTTTAATAAATGGATAAGAAAAAACTAATTGAAGAATTAAATAAAGAAATATTTAATTGTAATAGATGTCCTTTATATTTAAGTAAAACGAACTATGTACCGGGAGATGGAAATCCAGAATCTAATATACTATTTATAGGAGAAGCTCCGGGTAGAGAAGAAGATATAAAAGGCAAACCTTTTGTTGGAAAAGCTGGAAAAATATTAGAAGAAAATATAAATAAAATATTAAATTTGGATAGAGAAAAAGTATTTATTACTAACGTTATAAAATGTAGACCCCCAAATAATAGAGATCCAAAAGAAGAAGAAATAAAATCTTGTTCTATATGGCTAATAAAACAATTAGAAATAATAAAACCTTCATTAATTATAACTTTAGGAAATCACTCTACAAAATTTATATTTGAATACTTCGGACTTAAGTTTGAGTCTATTATGAAACATAGGGGAAAAGTATATGAAGTAAAGAAATGGGATAAAATTGTAAAAATAATTCCCACTATACATCCAGCATCTACATTATACCATAAAGACTGGAGAGATTTATTTGATAAAGATTTTTATGAAATAAAGAAAAATATAGAGAACGAAAATGAAAGCTCGGGGATATTAAAATATATTAAATGATGAGGTTGCGCGCGACTGAATAATGATGACTCACCTCCTCCCTGAAATATTATAAATGCCAAATTGTATATAATACCTATGGAAGATATACAAAAACTAGAAAATCAAATTATAGTAAATATAAAAAATATATTGTATAAAATTTCACAAAATTTAATGAACATAGAAAGCACAAATATAAGCC
Organism: Candidatus Nanopusillus sp.; assembly: GCA_036845085.1. GTDB lineage: Archaea > Nanobdellota > Nanobdellia > Nanobdellales > Nanobdellaceae > DAIUEN01. The sequence continues at coordinate 14,597 of DAIUEN010000010.1, read as the reverse complement.
AGCAAAATATAAATATTAACAGTTATATGTATTACCAAAAACAATTAGAAGAATTACAATATATTACTGATTCAATGAAACAAATAATAAGTATTTTTGAATTATTCAAAGAATATTTAAAGTTATATTACAAGGAATTAAGTAGTAACCAATATATAGATCAAAATTCAAAAATTCAAATATATAATACAATAAATGAATCGCTTAAAGATATAAAAAACTTTGTAGATAGATTGTTTATAGAAATTGAATTGCTATCTAATCAATTTCTTAGATGATAAATAGTCTATTACATTTTTTATATCTTTTTCTTTTAAGTCTAAACCTTCTATTAGAAATCTAAATTCTTTTTTAGGTATTATTATTCTGAATGGTTTTACTTTTTTATGATATTCTACTATTTCGCCTTTCGAATTCAAAAGATACATATCTAAAGGTTTAAGACAAAAAATAGTATGTATTATTTCTTTCCTATCTTTTCCTGCATCCAATATATATATAGTATCTTTTTTAGGTATTTGAAACATTAAACCAATAATAGACCTAAACCTGCCCCAAAAAACAAAATTCATTTAAATTCTGTATAGCTACAATATCCACAATGATATCTATTTTCATGCTCTGCCATAAATCTTCCACATCTAGGACATTTCTTTTTCAATAATATTATTTTATTCCCTTCTAGTTTATAATATTTTGCAACAGCTGGTATATTTCTATTTTTACCCATTATTGCAATAATTTATTCCTCTTTAATATATATTTTGGCTCTAATTTATTTCTAATTTCTTCGCTTTTATACACATTTACAAATGCTTTTGATCTTTGCTTACCATATTCACTCAATATTTTTCTTATCACAATTAATTTTTCATCTATACCCAACATTGCAGATAACTTTTGCCTTAACTCTGTTCTATTAGGTGTTGCTGAATTTCTATGTTCTATCAATATTATTAGTTCTTCTCTATCTAATAATTTATTTTCTTCTCTGTTCAATATTTTAATATCCATTTATCATTTTAATTATGAAAAGATTTTAAAAGAATAAGTAATATATAAACTTATGGTGAAGGAATCTGTAATTTTAATCATATTATCTTTTGTCTCTGGATTTATAAGTTCAGATATAATAATAAAAAAATTAAAAATAAAGGAAGTTAATTTATTATTAAAAACCCTAGATAAAGAATATAAGATACGTATACATCATTTATATGCATCATTATTAGCTTTATTTACCTTAGTATATGACCTATATATATCTATATTTTTATTAGGAGTAGGTACTCATGATTTAATTATAGAATTAAGAAAAAAACTTCAAAAGTTAGTCAATTCTTAAAGCTACGGATATAACATCATCTATATTTCTTACAGTAGTTATCTTTATTTTTTCAAATAAGTCTTCCGGTATATCTTTATAATTTAATTCTGGTACAATTACTTCCTTTAATCCAGCTTCAATCGCTGCTTCAATTTTAGCAATTATTCCACCAACAGGCAACACTTCTCCTCTAATAGATAAAGATCCTGTCATTGCAATATCCTGTCTAACAGGCCAATTTTTTAATGCAGATATTATTGCTGTAGCTACAGTTATAGATGCTGAATCTCCTTCAACTCCTTCATATGTTTGTAAAAATTGTACATGTACATCGTATTTTTTTAAATCTTCATTATATTTCTTTTTTATAACTGTTGCAACATTCTTAATGGCTTCCTTTGCTATTTTTCCAAGATTACCAGTAGCTTCAACAATACCTTTTCCAGATCCGGGAACAACCTCTGCTTCTACCGGTATTATGATACCAGAATAATATAATCTAGATCCTATAACAGCCAATCCGTTCACTCTTCCAATCTCAAATCCTTCTTTTTTAATTACCTGATATTCTTTCATCTTTTTGATTATTTCTTTTACATATTGATTTTCTAGATCTAATGCTTTCTCTTTAGCTTCCAAAACGTCTTCCAAATCAACATATTCTTTATTTTTACTTTTTGCTATATCTCCAGCTATCCTAATAATACCACCAAGCTCTCTTAATCTAAGAGTTAAATATCCTCTTCTTCCAGCTCTTCTCTGTGCTTCTTTAATAATTTCTATTACTGCTTCTTTAGTAAAATGTGGTATGTTTCCTGTCTTTTTTACTTCTTGTGCAACAAATCTTGCAAATTTAAGAGCATTTTCTTCTGTAAAAACCACCTCACTTTTCATTAAAACTTCATACCCATATCCTCTTATTCTAGATCTAAAAGCAGGATGTAAATTCTTTAATGTTTCTAAATTTCCTGCAGCAACTAGTATAAAATCTGCAGGAGCTGGAGTTGTTCTAACCATAGAACCAGCAGACCTTTCAGATCTTCCAAAAATAGAATATTTCTTTTCTTGCATTACTGTTAATAACTCTATTTGTGTTTCTGGTCTAAGAGTTCCAATTTCATCTATAAATAATACTCCCTTATGTGCTTTGTGTATAGCACCAGCGATTACTCTTTGATGAGCTGGTGTTTCTAAACCTCCTGATTGAAAAGGGTCATGTAATACATCCCCAAATAACATTCCTTCAAAAGCACCTGTTGCATCTACAAAAGGAACAGAAGTTTTATCTGAATTATCTACTATAATCTTAGGAACATTTTTGTACAACTGTCTTTGAATTGCTTGGAAAGAAAAAGAAAGTCCGGCTAATAATATCATAAATCCGATAAATGTAGCCCCGGACATTATGTAATTTCCTATATAATAAAAGTACCATGGAACTAAAGAAGCTATTATAATAAGAAAGATATAAAAATATTGAAATGTCTTTAATTGCTCTTGTACTTTGCTTTTTATTTCACTAACAATTTTTTTACCAATACCAGCGGGAAATGTTTTAATGATTGGTTGATATTCATCGTTAGGATTTGGAAATACAACAATATCTTCCAAACTTTTAACAAGATCTTTATCCTCAGATAATATTTCTGCTAATGCTCTAGCCAACATAGATTTACCAGTTCCTGGTTCTCCTATCAATAATACATGTCTTCCTTGCTTAGCGGCTTTTTTTATAATTTCTAATGCTTCTTCTTGTCCTATTATTTGTTCTGATATTTTTTCTGGTACAATTATTTCTTCAGTTGTCCTAAACTTAAATATATTATATAAATCTTTTATAGATATAATATTATTCGAATTTTGCATAAATCCCATAATAAAGAAAAAACATATAAAAATTTATAAAAAAATGTTTATATGTTTGACATCATAAAAATAGAGAGAACTACGATTATTTATTTAATTCTTATTGGAACTTTTTTATCTGCTAATAAATGGTTTAATTTATACATGGGAATTATAAATACAATATTTTCAATAATATATTCTATTATTTCATTCTTTATAATATTAGTTATCTTTAATCTGGTAGCAAGTTTTTATGGATTATACATAAATTTTAATACAATTAATATTGAAAGAAAATATAGCTACTCTATTTATAATCAGCCATTTTCAGCACTAATATATAAAATATTTAATAAAAAAACCAATTTGGAAAGTCCATCTATATCAAAATTTAACATGGGAATTATAGAATACATATACAAAAGTATAAATTTATATGTTGAAGTACAGAAAAAGATAAACTTAAGTTACTTGTTAACTATTATTCTATTTATATTAACTATAGGGTTTATAACTCCAATAATATTTTCTATGAATTATATAGTAATACAAAGTAGAAGGCTTGGGAAAAGTAGAAGCTTAGAGGTTCAATTTTCTGAATTAATAAGGATATTTTTCTTCTCTATGATAATTTTATGGACTTTATTTTCTATGCTAAAATACTATTCAGTAATTAGTCCAATAATTTATGGATTTATAGAGTATTTCTTTTATTTCTTAACATACTTTACATATTTTTCAATAATACCAATAGGTATTCTACTTTCCCCAATATTAACCCCAAAAGGATATTCATATAAATCAAAACCTATAGGAGATATTCTATTAATGTCTACAAAACCCTTCTATGTATCACTGATTATTGTAGTAGTACTGTTACCAATATTGTCTTTCTTTTTCCCACCAATCCTAAATATAATATTTATTATGATAATTTTCCCAATAATATGGTTAAGACTTATGTTTGAAAGATCTTTATCATAACAACCACAATAAATTTTATTTATCTTTTTTATAAAAGCTTAAGAAAATTTTATATAGTATATCTTGCTGTAATTACCTTATAACTGGTTATTTTAACCAAATAATTTAAAAATGTTAAGTTTATAAACATATTTTTATAAATTTATACTATGGTACAGAGGATAATAAAAAAAGAAAATTTGAAATGTCCTGTATGTGGTAGTAAAGAATTTATATATAATCCAAAAACATCAGAATTAGTCTGTACAAAGTGTGGCTATGTAATTGAAGAGGTCCCATACCTAGGAAAGGAGTATAGAATAATAGAAAGTAGTGATTTTGAAGAAAAATCTAGAACTGGAAGTGTATTGAAGTATTCTAATATAGCTTCTTCTCTATCTACAGAAATTAAAAGTAATGAGAGTGATATTGAAAGTGTAACATTCGCTAGAAAATTGAAAAAATGGCAACAGAGATCAACAAGTTCATATGAAAGAAATCTAAAGTTAGCACAACAAGAACTAAAAAGATTATCTTCATTCTTACAATTACCTAAACAAGCAGAAGAAACAGCTTTAAAATTATATTTAACTGCAGTAGAAAAGGGATTAATAAGAGGTAGATCTATTGAAACTGTGGTTGCTGCATGTGTTTATATATCATGTAGGATGCACGATGTTGCCAGGACTATGGATGAAATTGTAAAAGCATCTAATATTCATAAAAGAGAATTAGGTAAAGCAATAAAACATCTAAATCAAGTATTAAAGATAAAAATAGCTCCAATAGATATTACAGAATACGTACATAGATTTTCATCAATTTTAGGATTACCTGCAGAAGTTACTGCAACTGCCGTAGATATTGTAGAAAAAGCTAAGAAAGCAGGAATAACTGCTGGAAGAGGTCCTGCTGGAATTGCAGCAGCTGCAATATATCTAGCATGTGTAAATCATGGAATTCAAAAAACCCAAAAAGAAATTGCACAAGTCGCTGGAATAACAGAAGTCACCATAAGAAATAGATACAAAGAAATAATTGAAAAATTAGAACTAAAAGAGATTGCAGAAAAATTAAGGAGTAGCGAAGAATAGTGGCATTACTACCAGGTAATCTTAATATCAAGAGAAGGTACATATTACTAGAAAATAAAATAAGCTTAGAAGAGCTAAAGAAAAAATATATTGAGCTGTTCGGAGAAATAGATTTTTATAGTTTAAACTTAGTTTTTTTGGAATTATACAATAATTATTTTATTATATCAGTAAATAAAAAAAAGCTTTATAGGTTAATTTTTGTTTTATACTTACTCAATGTTAGAATAAAGAAAATAACAAAAACTTTAAAAGAGTTAAAACATTTTTTAAATGTTACTAAAAAATTACTATAATGGACGAATTTAGATTTGCTCCTTATGATAGAGCATTAACTATATTCTCCCCAGAAGGAAGATTATTACAAGTAGAATATGCAAAACAGGCTGCAAAAAGCGGATCTACAGCTATAGGAATAATTGCTACGGATGGTGTAGCAATTATAGCTGATAAAAAAATACCTAATAAATTAGTAATTTCAGAATCAGTTGAAAAGATATTAAAAGTAGATGATCACATAATAGCAACTTTTGCTGGATTTATACCTGATGGAAAAGTTTTAATAGATAGTGCGAGAGAGATTGCTCAACAACATAAGTTAGCTTATGGAACAGATATAGACTTAGAATTATTAGTAAAAGAAATAGGAATTACAATGGAATTGTATACTAGATATAGTGGAGTAAGACCTTTTGGTGTTTCTATTATGTTTGCAGGAATTGATAAAGGAAAAACTCCAAAGCTTTATGCTCTAGATCCATCCGGTCTATATTATCAATATAAAGCATATGTAATAGGGGAAGGAGAAGATAAAATTTTACCAATATTAGAAGAAAAATACAGTAATATGAAATTGAATGAAGCGATAAGATTTGGTATAGAATTACTAAAGGATTTCTTAAAGAATAATTTCAGCTATGAAAGATTAATAATTGGATATATAGATATAAATGGAAAAAACGAAATTATAACAAATACAGAAATAAAAAGATTTTATGAAGAACAACAATAAAGAGATAATAGTAAAATATAGAAAAGAAGGTTATAATTTTGAAATATTTGTAGATGTAAAAAAGGCTCTGGAATTTAAAGAGGGAAAAATAAAAGATGCTAAAGATGTATTGACAGTACATGAAATATTTAAAGATTCTAAAAGTGGGGAAAGAGCTTCTAGAGAATCTTTGAAAAAAGCATTTGGTACTGAAGATATATATAAAGCTGCTGAAGAAATATTAAAAAATGCAGATATACCAATACCAACAGAATATAAAAAAGAATTAACAGAACAAAAAAAGAAACAGGTAATAGAACAAATTAGAAGAATATGTATTGACGGATATACTAATGCTCCATTAACATATGAAAGGATAGAGGAATTAATAAAAAAAGTAAAATATAATATTGATCCTTTTAAGCCAACAGAGAAACAAGCAGAAGAAATAATAAAAGAAATTAAAAAGATTTATCCCATAAAAATTGAATATAAAAGAATAAAGGTAATTATACCATCAAACAGATATAAAATAATAAATTTATTGAAAGGAAAATATCATGTTATAAAAGAAGATTGGGGAGAAAACTATTTGGGCATATTTGAAGTTCCTGTAGGGTTAATATCCGAATTTTATTCTGATTTAAGTAAATTATGTGGTGGAGAATGTAATGCTGAAGAAATAAGACAATAATTTATTTTTTCTGCCCAGCTCCTGGCCCCGCCCCTGCGCTTAATAATAATATTAATACCCCTATTATTATGAACAAAAATACTATATATAATATATATGGATTCATAGCATATAAAGTGTATATAGAAAAAGGGCTTCTTGCTTGATTTAGTTGTTCGAAGTATTCAAAATATGCTAAAAATAAAGATAGAAATGCAAAAACAATAAGCAAAATTACTACTAAAATATTAGATAATCTTAAAGCTGTAGATGGTTGTTGTGGATTAATTGATTCATATAAACTTCTACCAGTAAAAATAGATACTACTAATATAAAGAAGAATATAACTAATATCATACCTGTGGTTAAACTAAGGAAATATTGTAAAAAAGTTGTAATTCCATATAAAGTAATTACAAAAAAACCAACAGATATAGCAAATAAGAGAGATAACTTATTCTTAATTTTATCATCTATTCCTTTTATATTTGATAAAATTAATGTACTAAATACATACGTAATAGAGAAAATTAATATAAATCCAAATATATAATGTAATCCGAAAAATTGTGCAACAGATAAAAATACATTTCCTAGAGTTTGTGTCATATTTTTTCATAAATATCTATATATTCATAAATATTTTCCTTCCAATCAAACTGTTTAGCTATTTTATAACACTCTAACTTTAAGTTAATTCTGTCATTACTAGACATAGACTTATAGAATTTTATAAAAGAAAGTATTTTTTCTTTCTCTAAATCAAAATTATTTACATCCACTCTTAGTATACAATTTGAATCTATCTTTTTGCTATTTAGCAAATAATTAATACCCATATAATTAGATAATATTATTGGAGTATAATTATAAAGAGATTCTAATGGAGTATATCCAAAAGGTTCGTATCTAGAAAGAAAGATTCCTATATCCATTGAAGGAATTATATATTCTATACCTAAATTAAATATATAATCTCTACCCAAATATACGGGAACATAAACAACTTTTACGCTATTTTCTTTAGAATTATTTAATCCATATCTTTCTAATGCTTCTATTATCGAATTTCTTTTTATATTATGAGTAACAATTGGTGGTGTTTTACTATCTATCCTATAATATCTTATATCTAATATTTCTTCATTTTTATATATTTTCTGAATTATTTTGTTTTTATTTTCATCTAAATATTCTCTTATATTCATGTAATTTTCATATAATTTTAGTACTTCTTCATTAATTCCATAATTTTCATATGGTACAAATATAAATGCAATAATATTTAATTTATTTTTATTTAGGTAATCTAAAAGATCTATAAATAAATCTATTCCTTTGTTGTGAAATTCATATCTCCCAATAGTATATAAAAATATAATATCTTCGCTAATATCATAATAAGGATAAAAATACCAGGTTAAAAACTCTTCCAACCACTTTAAAGATTTACTATAATAATAATAAAAATTTTTTTCTTTTACATCTATATAGTTGTATGTTATTTTATCTGGTTTCTTTTTAAAAATTTTTTCTACTTCTTCATACAATACATCGGAAACTACAGTGACATAATCTGAAAACATTATTGCATTTTTTTCTAGCTGATATTTATAATGTATACCTAACCTATAAGAATCTCTATCCGGATCTATAAGATTTAGATAAGATTTATTATATAGTGTTCTTTCCGATAATTCCCTTCCGATAGATGTACCATGTAAAGTCAGTATCTTTTTCACAGGTAAATTTTTTAAATGTATGTATAATATAGAAGAGCCGCTTAACCATTCATGACCATGTAATATTATCTTTTCATTTTGGAATTTTTCAAATATTTTTTCTATAAGCATACCAACAGCAATTCCCCAAGAAAATGGTTCATCATATGTAAAGTCGGAATTTAAAGAATCTATTCTATATCTTTCCCAAAAAACATATTTCCAATAATTCCTATATTTATCAAAAAATTCTTTGAAATCTATTAGTATTACTCGAGGTCTTCCATTAATGTCCCATATACCATAGTGTAGCTCAATTCCATAGCTTTTAAGATAAATTTCTATATCTTTCAAAAAAGATGGAGTTTCTTTTTTTATAAATTCAGAATTTCTGGTATATGGACCTATTAATATATAATCTTCTCCGTATTTTTCTTTTAGATATTTGGCTTTTGAAGATATTACTTTATATATTCCACCAACTTTGTTACATACTTCCCATGAAACTTCAAATATTTTCATTATAGCCCGAATATTTTTTCTAATAAGGATTTCTTTCTTTTCCTTTCTCCAGTTAATAAATAGGCTAAATTATCCAAACTTTTATTCATTTTAGACTTTTCATTGAAATATGGAATTGGCACTCTGTATATTTGAAAGTCTTTTACATCATTTATTATAGGGATTACTTCATATATTTCTGTACCGAATATATATTCTATCGTTTCTATATCAAAACTTTTGTCATATTTATTCACCACAATTTTAACTTTTTCTTTATCTAAAATATCATATAGTTTCTTATTAGAATATATGGAAAAAACATCTGGGGTAATTACTAAGAAATTTATATCTGACAAACGTGATATATTTAATATCAAATTTTTATCTTGGAATACATCAAATATTATATAATCATATACTCTTCTAAGAAAGTTCAGGTCCTCAAAAATTGTATTTGGGACTGAATCCAATATTCTTAAATGGAAAAATGGAGTGATTAATATATTATTCCATAATCTACCTCCATAAGGCTTAAATTCTCTTATAAATAATCTACTTCCAGAGTATATTCCATTTGTATCTATTAATAATACTTTTTTATCATAGAATTTCCTCAAATATGCTGCCAGATTTATCGATAATGTAGTTTTTCCAACCCCTCCTTTGTTAGATATAAATGATACAATCATTTTAATATATACTCTTTTATGAATTCAGATTCTGCTATTTCTTTATCAATTTTAATATCAATTTTTTCGAATTTTTTCATATATTCTTCAATTATTTTTATCATCTCAATCCTATCTTTTATATCCTTTATTTTTTCTGCCAATTCTTTTTCCTCTAAAGAATTATATATCCATGTATAAAAGTGGTTTTCTTTCTCTACATGATATTTAAAGTTCTCTTCTTTGGTATTATATAACCATATTAATAAATCTAATAGATTATATAACTTTAATCCGTCAACAGTAACGAATGCTTCAGATTCTCTTTTTATTTCCATCATAAATGTTTATATCTTTTTGTATTATTAAAATTTTATGACAGTACTTGTATTTTATTATCATTTACATCAGCCAAGAAGATTAAAATATTTCTCTTTTTTCGACATCGGAAATGGTGATATTTTTAATGATGATCTAAACAAAAAAATTCTAGATAGAGTAGTATATAAATCTTATAAGCCTGGTTTAGAAATGTTTTATGAAGCTATAAAAAAATATGATTTTAAATTTTCTTTTTCAATTACGGGAACATTAATAGAACAATTAGAAATGTGGCATCCTGAAATAATAGAATTACTCCAAGAAATGGTAGATACTGGAAATGTTGAAATTGTCAGTGAAACTTATTACCATTCCTTAGCATATTTAATTAATAAGGAAGAATTCATAGATCAAATAAAACTACACAGAAAAAAAATTAAAGAAATATTTGGGACTAAACCTAAATCTTTTAGAAATTTTGAATTGACTTATAATGATGAAATAGGAGAAACAGTATATGATTTGGGTTTTCAAGTTGCATTAACAGAAGGTACAGAAAAAATCCTAGGATGGAAATCTCCAAATTATGTATATAAAGCTAGAGGTAATAATTTAAGATTATTGCTAAGAAACTATAGGTTATCTGATGATATAGCATTCAGATTTACTAATATTTTCTGGGAACACTATCCATTAACTGCTGAAAAATATTATAGCTGGTTAAGAAATACACATGGAGAAGTTATTAATCTATTTATGGATTTTGAAACAATAGGAGAACATATATGGAAAGAAGCAGGGATATTTGAATTTTATAAAAAATTATTTGAATTAATATACAAAGATAAAAATTTCGAATTATTAACAGTATCTGAAGCTGCATTAAGCTTAGATTATAAAGATGAATTAAGTATAAAAGAAATAATATCTTGGGCAGATATAGAAAGGGATTTATCAGCATGGCTAGGAGATGAAATACAAAGAGAGGCATTCAATTACTTAAAAGAATTATTTGAAAAATATAAAAGAGATCCAGAAAAACTAAAAATATTAAGGTATTTATCTACTTCAGATAATTTCTACTATATGAGTTTAAAATATAATTCTGATGGTGATATACATAAATACTTTAGAGAAGAAGCATTTGAAACTCCATATGATGCTTTTATATCATATATGAACATCCTTAGAGGTATTGATGACTCTGTAGATATTGTGAAAAATAGATAGTAATTTACTAACAGATTCTCTCCACGATAAAGTTTTTATATCCTCTAAACATAATTCTACCTCAATTTTTCCAATTTTAGGATACTCTATCAATGCTAATATATAATCTGCCATTTTATTTATATCCCAAAAGTCTACTTTTAGTGCATGTTTCAATACTTCACCCACTCCAGTTTGTTTAGATATAATTAAATAGTTTTGGTATTTTAAAGCTTCGAATGGTGTTAATCCAAATGGTTCGGAGACAGAGGGTAATACAAATATATCAGAAATACTATATAAAAATTCAGCTTGTTCTTCAGATACAAATCCGGTAAATATTACATTTTTGGATATACCAAGACTTGCAGACAATTTAATTAGATCTTCCATCATTTCTCCAGTACCTGCAAAAACAAATAAAACGTCTTTTCTCTTTTCCAAAACTTTTTTAGCAGCTTTTAGTAAGTAATCTGGTCCCTTATGTAATGTTAATCTTCCCAAATACAAAACAATTTTATATTTACTATTAATGAAAGTTTTTATTTTTTCCTTTATAGAAAAGTCATCATCTGGCGCGTTATATATTACTTCTATTTTATCCCCATTACAATTATAGTATTTTATTAATATGTCTTTTACTCTATTGCTAACAGTAATAATTTTATCAGCATTCCTACATCCCTCAATTTCTATTCCATAATCTAAATCTACAAGATATTTCAAAGATTCTAAACTCCCACCAACTCTATCATACGCTGTAGAATGAAAATGTATAACTAATGGTTTATTATATACTTTCTTTAATTCAATTGCTGCCGGAATTGTTAGCCAGTCATAGCAATAGATTATATCAAATTCTATATTTAATTTTTTTATCAGTTCCAACACTTTCTCTTTATATTCCATTACTGCAGATTTATAATCTATTAAATTCTTCCTATAACTTAATATAGATCTACCATTGTAGTTTACATAAGGGAACTTATAAGAGATATTCAATCCATATATTTTTCCATTCTTTAATTTATTTTTCCAAAATAAAGCTACATCATCTGAAAAATTTGGTATTATTAAAAAAACAATGTTATCTTGTTGAAGATATTTAAAATAATAATACGTTGCTTTCTCAAGACCACCAGTTTTTTGAGGTAAAATACCCCAACTTAAGAATAAAATTTTCATCATAATAAATTTAACGATTAATATTTTTAAAATCTTTTTGAAAATAATGCAATATGGATGGATACTTAAAACTAAACTACAAAGATTTTGCTTTAATAAATTACAATAATAATTTTTTATTCCTACAATTTGATAACAGTAGCAGATATTTTGGTTTACTACTACCTAACAACGACTATTATATGAAAGTTATAGACAAAATAGAAAATGAAAGATTCAAAGATAAAAAAGTTGAAGAAATTTATTTGATGGATGAAAATAAAATTAAAGTTATATATGAAAATGGAGAGGAAGAATATGAATTATATAATCATAAATTAGTATATAGAACTGATAAAACATCTAGAATAAAGCTATTTTTAGACATAAGGCATATATATGATGTAGATGAATGGGGAAGAATTTACAGTTATGATATAAAAGACGGAAAAGTAAATATATATTTTAATAAAGGAGATATAAATTTTAAGTTATATGTTTCTGGATTTAATAAAGTTTATGAAAACGAAGAAAAATGGTTAAAAGTTTATTACAAATATGATGAATATAGAAAATCTCCTCCTTTTGAAAGATATTTATATGTTCCATTTACATTTGAAGCTTCTGAAATAAAAATTATATTTTCAGATAATCCAGAAATTAAATACAAAGAAGAAAGACTTAATAAAGAAAAACTTATAAGAAGCAGGCTTTTGTCCTTTGTCAAAAATAACAAGATTTCTGCTGGTTTTCCATGGTATTTCCAAGAATGGACAAGAGATGTCCTAATATCTTTGCCAGCATTTTACTTAATTGGTAAAAAAGATATAGTAAAAAATAAACTTATTGAATATTCAAATTATTTTTTATCAGATGGAAGACTAAGAAATATAACTAATCAAAATATAGGAAATTCCGATTCTTTTGGTCTATTCGTTAAAAGATTATTCGAATTTAGAGAATTATTTAGTGATGAAGAATTTAATCAACTAGTTAATATAATAATAAAAAATTTAGAAAACTTTGAAGAAAATTATTTCGATAAAAGATATAATCTATTTTTAGCATATCCTAATGAAACTTGGATGGATACATTAGTAAGAAATTATCCAATAGAATTGCAATTTTTAATGCTAAATGTATATGAAAGGCTATATGAATATACAAAAGACAATAAGTATAAAGAAAAACTGGAAAAAATAAAATTATCAATAAAATTATACTATCTAAGCGATTTTTCTTTATATGATGATTTGAATACAAAAACAATAAGATGTAATATATTTTTATCATACTACTATTATCCTAATGTATTTTCCAAGTTTGAATGGGAAAAAATATTCGATTATGCACTAAATCATTTATATCTTTATTGGGGTGGTGTTTCTTCTATATCAAAAATGGACAAAAGATTTATACCAGAATCTAATGAAGATAATTACTTTAACAATAATGGAAAATCTATGCATAATGGAGATTCTTGGATATTTATTAACAATATAACAGCAATGGCTTTATATGATGTAAATAAAGATAAATATCAAAGATATATAGAAAAAATAATTGAAGCTGATGAAGAATATATTAATGATATAGGAACTTTACCTGAAAGATCTTCAGCTATAAAAAGATCTATAAATGGTGCTATACATCAATTATGGTCTATTGCTACGTATTTAGAACTATTTAAAACAATAAATAAGATATAAGATGTGGTGGAAAAAATATGGATTTAGCAAAAATCCTTTAGATATAAGGCCAAATAAAAATTTAATAGGAGTTGAAGATATAGAAAAAGAAGTTATATATTCTATAGAAAATGGAGAAATATTTCTATTATATGGTCCAATTGGATCTGGAAAAACTTCTTTAGCTTTTAGAGTTATAGACAAACTAAAAGATAAATATAATATAATTTATTTAAGTGGTGAATTCGACAAAAATAAAGATATAGAAAAAATTATTGAAGAAAGAAAATATAAAAAGTTCTTATTCTTTAAATTAGAGAATAAAAATCCCATAGTATTAATATTAGATGAATTCTATAATTTTGATACAGAACTTTCTAAAAAATTAAAATATCTATACGATAATAGAATAGTCTATTCTATAA
>DAIUEN010000009.1:0-19141 GCA_036845085.1 Candidatus Nanopusillus sp. | reverse complement strand
ATAAGATTTACTTCTACCCTTAATGAGTATGCAGGCGATGAATGGTGGGGAGTTGATAAAATAATGATAAGAAAATATACTAATCCAGAACCTTCTGTTATTATTGGAGATGAATAAATTATATAAAATTTATTAATATTCTATCTACAGAAATTATTTTAATTAAACTTATTAGAAATATCTTAGCATCCATACCTTTTTGCCCAAGATTCATTTCTAAATTCGCTTTTTTTGCATATATCTACTAGAATTTTAGCAAGACCACGTTTTAATAATTCTTCATTTAAATTATATTTTTCTTGGCAATATACTACAGCTATCATTCTTCCATATTTGTCATAAAGTTGTAGGTCATCTTGATCTATTATTACATAACTATTTATAGGACATAAACTTTCTGTAAACTTTTTTGCTTCTTCATATCTAATTTCCCCGTTTTCAGGAGTATTAACCAATGCTAATCTAACTTTTAATGTTTTTACATCTGTGCCATTTATATATTCTACTAATAATGTATCTCCATCTATTATTTTAATAACTTTAGCATATAAACAGCTCGCATTTCCTTTACATATTTTATTATAATTCACTAATATGCTTTCAGTAGAATTGTATGAATTGTAAATTGATAAAAATGTTAAAAAAGAAAAAATCGCAAAGAATAATAGTAGAATCTTTTTATTAAACATAAATTATAATTTGATTTCTGATTTTTAAACGCCGCGGGTGGGATTCGAACCCACGCCCCTTATCGGGATCTGGTCTCGAGCCAGACCCCTTGGTCCGCTCGGGCACCGCGGCGTAACTATTCAACTTTATAATTATATTTTTATCAAATAATATTTTATGATATTAAATCCTTGGGAAGTAGATGTAAAATCTGAAGAAGACTATGAAAGATTAGTTGAAATATTTGGAGTTAGAAAAATAGATGAATTTATTCTATTAGAAATACAGAAAATAACAGGAGAATTACATGTTTTACTAAGAAGGAAATTCTTCTATGCCCATAGAGACTTTGATATAGCAATAAAATATTATCTAAATGGAAAGAAATTCTTTTTGTATACTGGAAGAGCCCCGTCTAAAGGAAAGATGCATATAGGACATTTAGTTCCTTTTATATTTACAAGGTGGCTTCAAGAGAAATTTGACGTAAATGTATATATCCAAATACCAGATGAAGAAAAATATTGGGCTAAAAAAGCAGATAATTATTATGAAATAAGAGAAAAAGCATATGAAGATGCTAGAGCTATTGCAGCTTTAGGATTCGATCCAGATAAAACATTTATTTTTATTAACTCAGAATATATAAAGCAATTATATTCTATAGCTATTCATGTTGCTAGAGAAATAAATCTAAATACAGCAAAAAAAGTCTTTGGGTTTTCCGATGAAGCTACTATAGGATTACCGTTTTATATTGCTTTACAAATAGCACCTACATTTTTTGAGAGAACAATTCCAGTAATACCATGTGGTATAGATCAAGATCCATATTTTAGAGTACAAAGAGATATAGCAGAAAAATTTGGATATTATAAAGCATCTACTATCTTATCTAAGTTTGTCTGGGGATTGAATGGACCATATACCAAAATGTCTTCTTCAGATCCAAATTCTGCTATATTCATAACGGACGATAAAGAAACAGTAAAAAGGAAAATATTTAAAGCATTTTCTGGAGGTAGACCTACATTAGAAGAACATAGAAAATATGGTGGAATACCAGATATAGATGTATCTTACTACTGGTTATCTATACTTTTTGAAGAAGATGATAGAAAATTATCTGAAATTAGAGAAAAATATATAACTGGGAAACTTACTACTGGAGAATTAAAAGAATATACTTTTAATAAGATATGGGATTTCTTATCAAGATTACAAGATAACATAAAAAAAATAAATTTAGATAAATATATGTACGATGGGAGATTAGCTAGAGAAATGTGGGAATTTAAGTTTATAAAATGAAAATAAAAGAAAAACCGGAAGATTTTATTGTAAAAGAAATTATAGATCTTGACAAAAAACCCGAGGGGAAGACTTATAGATATTTTTTAATGAGGAAGAGAAATATAACTACAATACAAGCCATAAAAATTATTGCAAGAAAGTTACATATATCTAAAAGGAAGATATACTTTGCTGGAGAAAAAGATAAAAATACAATATCTGAACAATATATAGCAATAAGAAATTTTGATGAGTTTAAAGAAGAATATAATTTTGGTGATGTTTATTTAAAATATATAGGATCTTATGATGAACCAATTAAGATATCTGATATAAAATATAACTATTTTAAAATTACAGTATCTGATATTAAAGAAGAAGAACTAAAGAGATTCGAAGAAAATATACAATATTTTAAAGAACAATTTTTTAATTATTTTGACGATCAAAGATTTGGAAATATAAGGTACTGTAATCATTTGATTGGTAAAGAATTAGTAAAAAAGAATTATGAAGAAGCCATAAAAATACTTCTTACTTATACTTCTTCACAGGAAAAGGAAAATGTAAGAAAAGCAAGAGAGTTCATAAAGAATAATTGGGGTTCATTCAAGGAAGCAATAAAGTTATTTCCAAATTTTTTAGATATAGAAAGAGCAGTATTGAATGGTTTATTAGAAACAAACAATGTAAGAAAAACTTTAAGATATATACCAAAAAGAATATTAAAATTATTTGTACATTCTTATCAGTCATACTTGTGGAACTTAACCTTATCAAATTATATTAAAAAGAATTTTACTGATATAAAATTCATTAGAACAAATGTGGGAGATTTTTATATAACTAAAGACATAGAAAAGATTAAAATAAAATATATACCTACGATAGGATATAACTTAGACCTAAATAAATACACAGAAATAAGAGATATAGTCCAGAGTATATTAAATAAAGAAAAAATAGATTTGAAAGATTTATATAACGAAAAAAAACCATCTTTAACTCTAATATCAGAAGATAGAGAAGTATTGTCAAAAGTTTATGACTTTGATTATAAAATTAGTGATAGAAAAATTTTCTTAGAATTTAAACTTGGAAGGGGCTCTTTTGCTACAATGTTTATAAAACATCTCTTTTCATAAATTGATTTATGATAAACAGAGAATATATAGAAAAAATAAAGAAGAAGTTTGATGAATATGAAAAAATTAGGGATGAAGCTATAAATAAAGGTATAAAGATAAATAGATTATCGAAGTCTATAATATATTCTCTAATAAGAGGAGATTTAGAGTCAGCTAATAACTATATGGTGCAAATGGATAGTTTATTTAAAGAATTAAAAAATTTTTTAGATCTAGAACCAAGATTAATTAATAACGTAAGTATAAACTTACAAGAATATGTAGAAGCAAAGATATTTTATGAATTCATTATTAATAATAGATTACCAACACATGAAGAATTGGGAGTAGATGAATATTCTTATGTTATGGGATTAATGGATGTTGCAGGGGAATTATATAGAAAATCTGTAGAAGAAATGTTAAAAAATAATCTAGAATTTGCTGAAAAAGCTAGAAACTTTATATATGAACTATATCAACATATGTTATATATGGAATTTAAGAATTATGAAATTAGAAAAAAGGTAGAATATGTTGGTGAAATGTACAATCTAATTACAGACAGATTATTCTTAAGAAAGGTTTCTAGAGACTATGATAAATAAAGTTATTTCTATTCTATATAAAATTAAATGAAAGATTAGCTAGCAGAAGGATTAAGGTAATTATAGATATTATAGTAACATATTGCTTAATTTTTTTATCATCCCTTATAAACATCTCTACTATAGCCTTTATTGTCCTTCCTCCATCTAATGGATAGATTGGTAACATATTTCCTATACCCAAACCAATATTAATTATAAATAACCAAACTAGTAAAGACTGTATAAAAGGTATTATATCGTTTTTATATTCATATTCTTGTTTCAATTTTATCCCCATAAATGGTTTTCCATTATTTTCTGACAAAGTTATTGTATAATTACCTTGAGAAGTATATAAAGTTATATTATCTCCTGGCTTAAAGTTAGATAATATTTTTGGAATATCATTAATACTTTCTACAGGATAATTTTCTATACTATATAGAATTACATTTACAGGAACAACATTATGAGCATATGTTCCATTTATAGTTTCTACAATCTTTACATACGTTTTTGGTTCTAAATTCAATATAGATAGTAAAGAATTATAAAAGAACAATAAACCAAAAAATATAAGTCCTACAATAAAGTTAATAGAAGATCCAGCTCCAAATATTTCTATCTGGTTCTTTTTATTTAATTTAATTATTTCTTCTTCTTTTGGTTCAACAAAAGCACCTAGTAAAGGTCCTATATAAAAAAATCCCCAACTTTTTAAAGATAACCCATTTTTATATACTAATACTCCATGGGCCATTTCATGAATAAGTGCAGCAATAAATATTGCAATTATAGATTCTAAGATTGGTATTGTAACGGGGCCTATGGATGCTCCAGGGATTAATGGTGCAAAAGACGGGGTTTTTTTTATAATTCCATAAACTAAAAAGTATATAGCAATACCTATCAATATTGGGGATAATATTAAAGATGATATAGATAAAAATTTAGAGTAATACGTTTTAGACAACCTTTCCATAATATTTATATATTTCTCTGTCCTTAACATTCCATATATTACATTATAATTTACTTTGTCCTTATATTTATATTTTAAAAATAGAAATATTAAGTTTAAGATTAAAAACAAAATAGCTATCTGTAGTATTGTAGTATAACTTATATAAAAGCTACTAATCATTTATTTTTTAGCTGAGGAAGCTACTAATGTTATCTCTGATTTCTTAGGTCTCAGATATTTTGATCCACATTTTCTACATCTTATAAGATTTCTTCTGACTTTTTCAGGATCTGCACGCATTCTTGTTTTACATACTCTACATATAAATATCCTATCAAATTTTCTTGCTTTTAGTTCTGGAAATAATAATGATGCCATAGTGATATATCTATATCAGTAAGCTTTATAATAGTTTGTATTCTCCTATATTTCTATAAATAGGACCTTTATATGTTAATGTACTATGTTTTAGATATATCCTATCAACTAAAATTTGTGGAGATTTATAATTTTTTAGAAGTTTTATAGATTCTTCAAAATTTTTCTTGTATTCTATATTTTTAATTCTGTAAATAGTTAAATGTGGATGAAAGTTGAAGTCTTTTGGTATTCTTATTTTTGCTAGTTTTTCTTCTATTAGATTATGCAATTCTACTATTTCTCTAAATCCTTTAGATATACCAATCCACAAAACTCTATTATTGAAAGTACCAACTCCAGATAATTCTAAATAGAATTTGTTATAAAATATATTTTCTAGAATTTTTTTTAGTTCTTCCAACAAATTTTCTTCTATTTCTCCTATAAATTTTATAGTAATATGTAGATTTTCTTTTTCTACAGGTTTTCCAATAATTCCTTCAACTTTTTTGCTTAATAAGTATATTTCTTCTTTTATATTGTCGGGTATATCTATAGCAATAAATACTCTCATACAAAAAATATTAGAATAAAAAATAATAAAAAAAGGTAGAAAGATAGAATGACTTGTACGGTTCTATGTTTCTTAGTATTTAATATTGGTATGGAAAATTTATATTCACTAAATGGATAAAAAGGTTGTATACCAGATACTGTTAAGGAATCTTCTAGTATATGAAGAGCTATAGATAATGATATCAAATAAAATATTGGTGAAAATATATATCCCAAAACAATGAAAAATATTATTGGAAAAATAGAATGTGTTATTCCTCTATGTTTAAATGCTTTTATCATAAAAATTATTATAAGGTAATATGGGAAGAGTATATATTTTAGAAAAGTTTTATTTAGCATAACATACTGCTTATTTGCCCAAGAAAATATTTTATAATCATAATCTGGTATAGTAGATAAAATGCTTACAATAATTGACAGAATTATTGAAGAAAATTTATCGTATCCTAAAATAAAATAAAACAAAAGATAAGATATTACTAAAGAAAGAGACTGATGTAATATTTTTATCATTGTATAAATTTAAGAATATCAAAACATATTAGCATTTTATGGATGTACCAGAAAAGCTTATAAATAGATTATTAGAATTAGATGATTTTGATAGATACATTAAAGATATAATATCTACTCTAAATGGGGAAATTTCATCTATAAAAGATGATATAAAGAAATTATCCTATGAGGATAATAATTTAAATAATAAAATAAAAGAGATAGAAAATAAAGTATTAGAATTAGATAGCAACATAAAAAATATATATATCCTTTTAGATAATATTAATAAAAAGATAGAAAATATAGAAAAGACCTTATTAGAAGATTTAAAAGAAGAAATAAAGAACAATATTAAATATAAGCTTTTGTTAGAAAGATTAAAGCTTTTAGAATAATGTACAAATTAGTAATAATTGTTAGGAAAGATATAAAGATGAGCTGTGGTAAAATAGCAGCGCAGGTTGCTCATGCAGCGGTAGAATGTGTGTTAAGATCTGAAAAAGAAATATTAAATAAATGGCTAATGGAAGGTCAGAAAAAAGTAGTACTTTCTGTCGATAGTTTAGAAGAATTAAATTATTATTTTGACTTAGCCAAAAAAGAAGGTTTGAACGTTTGTATGATAAGAGATGCCGGATTAACAGAATTGGAACCTGGTACCATTACTTGTATAGGGATTGGTCCAGATTTGGAAGAAAAGATTGATAAAGTCACAAGTAAATTAAAATTACTATGAGTAGTGATATAAAACTTAAAGATGAATGGTATGTAGAGCATAAAATTATCCCATTAAAAGATGTAGATCTAATTTTTTCTAAAAAAATAATTATAACTATAAAGAATCATTCTCCTTTTATAAGAAGATTTGAGATCGGAACTAATAAAATATATTTTAGAAATAATTATAATGCATTAAAATTTAGGCTATATTATAATTTAGTTTCTCCAATATTTACAAATGTGGGAAAGTATAGCAAACAAGATATAGAAATTAAAATCCCTAAAGTACCTTTACCAGATGATGGTTACATTATAATATATGTAAAAAATTTAGACAAAAATGAAATTAGAGAATTTACATTTTCTTTATGAAAGAAAAGAAAATAGCATTAAATAGAATAAAAATTTTATACAATAAAGCTGTTAGTTTATATGATAAGAATCCAGAATTATCTAGAAAGTATATATACATCATATTAAAAATAAAAAACAAATTTAGAATAAGATTTGGAAGCGATTTAAAGAATAAATTTTGTAAAAAATGTTATACTGTATGGATACCTGGCAAAACTTTGAGCATTAGGATAAGAAAAGGTAGGATAATATATCAATGTAAATATTGTAAATATGTGAAAAGATTTAAGATAAAAAAGCCTTATAAAGGTTTTTAGAATATAATTAATCTAGGCGGCCAAAGTGGCCGGGAAACACCCGTACCCATTTCGAACACGGAAGTTAAGCCGGCCTACGTCCGTGCGAGTACTGGCGAAAGCCGGGAAAGCACGGAAGCCGCCAGTCTTATAATTTTAATTTATTTATACAATATTTTTCTTCAGCCAGCCCGTCGATCATCATCTTTTCAGATTTGTACTTATATCATCACCGTGTCGCAATCTTATAAAATTATTTTTTAAACTATATTTTTTATGGTTAAAAGTACTTATGTTAAAAACATAGGAATAGAAGGAATTAATCCTCCAGAAGAAATTTGTAGTGATAAGAAGTGTCCCTGGCATGGAGAAATTAGAATACATGGATTTATCTTTGAGGGTAGGGTAAGAAAAAGAAAACATAGAATAGCTGTTGTAGAAATAGTTAGATATGTATATGTACAGAAATATGAAAGATACGAAGCCAGAATATCAAGAATTAAAGCTTATGTTCCAAGATGTTTAAATATTAACGCAGGAGATATTGTAGTTATAGGGGAAACTAGGCCATTGTCAAAATCCATAAGATTTGTTGTATTAAATAAAAAATGAAGGCAATATCATCAAAAGTTACTAAAGCTTTAACTATAGGATCTTATCTAAAAGTTGCAGATAATTCTAAAGCAAAGGTAGTTCAAATAATAGCAGTTCCTGGTTACAAGACTACTAAGAGAGAATATGCTAAGGCTGGGGTTGGAGATTTAGTTTCTGTAACTGTAAAAGAAGGGGATTTATCCCTCGTAGGAAAGGTAATGAATGCTGTAATAATAAGGCAGAGAAAAGAATACAGAAGAAAAGACGGAACTAGAATAAAATTTGAAGATAATGCATGTGTTCTTTTAAAGGATGATGAAGGAACACCAGCAGGAACAATAATAAGAGGACCTGTTGCTAGAGAAGTAATAGAAAGATGGCCTGAACTAGGAAAAATAGCTTCAATTATTGTATAATGGTATTGAAATTCAGGAATATAGACTATTCTAACTGGAGCAAAACTTGGAGTAGATCTGTTCAGCCAAGAAAACAGAGAAAGTTTATAATAAATGCTCCTTTACACATAAGGAGAAAATTAATTTCATCTATGTTATCAAAATATATAAAAAACCTTGTTGGAATTAATTCTTTACCTGTAAGAGTTGGAGATTATGTAAGAATATTAAGGGGTAAGTATAGAAATGTAGAAGGATTTGTTATATTTGTAGATACAAAAAGATACAGGATTTTTGTAGATAACGCAAAAGAAAAAAATAAAAAAGGAAAAGAAGTATATTATCCAATTCATCCTTCTAAATTGTTAATATTAAAACTAAATCTTCAAGACAAATATAGACTAGAAATTATTAAAAGAAAAATGATAAGTAAGAATATACCGGAAGATAGGATAAACGAGCTAATTAATAATTATTCTGTTAGTAAAGAAGATGTTGAAAAGGCTATAGAAAATAATAAAAAACTTAAGTAGATAATACTACAAATGGCTCATGTTTCTGGAAAGAGACATCTAAGAAGAATAGCAGCACCAAAAACATGGTTTATACCTAGGAAAGGAAGTTATTGGATAATTAGACCAACATCAAATGGATATAAATTTGAATATGCAATGCCAATATTACTATGGTTAAGAGATTATTTGAAATTGGTAAAAGATAAAAGAGAAGCTAAATACTTATTAGATACAAATAAAGTATTGGTAAATAACAAAAAAATAAGAGATTTGGGGTATAATGTTGGATTATTTGATGTAATATCAATTTTGCCTTTAAACAAGCATTATAGGGTAGTAATAAATAAAAATGAAAAATTGGTTCTAAAAGAGATATCAGAAAATGAGAAAGATTTAAAATTAATAAGAATTGTTAAAAAAACAATGATAAAAAATGGAAGAATACAAGTTACGGGCCTTGACGGTAGTAATTTTATTATGGGTGACAAAGATATAAAAGTAGGAGATTCTATTTTATATAATACTAAAGAGAGAAAAATAGAGAAAATTATTAGATTGAAGAAAAATGTCTTGATATATGTATATTATGGACATAAAGCTGGAAAAATGGGAAGGTTGTCTGATATCAAGATACTTCATAAACCATTTGGTAATAATAGATTAGTAGAATATTTAAATTTAGAAGAAAATAAAGTAGAACAAACAATATTTGATTATGTAGTAGCTATAGGTGAAGATAAACCGGTGATAACAATATAAAGATGGGGAATAAGAATAAAAATAATATCATGAGAAGGATAGTAATAGATAAAGTTACTATAAATATTGGGGTGGGGAAACCTGGAGAGCCTTTAGAAAAGGCAGAAAAACTACTTAAGAAGATGTTTCCAAATAGAAAACCTGTCAGAACTAAAGCTAAGAAAAGAGTACAAGCATGGGGTATAAGACCTGGATTAGAAATTGGAGTAAAGTTAACACTAAGGGGAAAAGAAGCAGAAGAGGCTTTGAAATGGCTATTAAAAGCTGTTAACAATACATTAAAGTCATCTTCGTTTGATAATTATGGAAATTTTGGATTTGGTATTAAGGAATATGTTTGGATTCCTGGATTAAAATATGATCCTGAAATAGGAATTATAGGTATGGATGTGATAGTAACTGTTAAAAGACCAGGGTATAGAGTAATGTATAGGAAATATAAAGCATCAAAAATACCAAAGAGACATAGAACTACTAAAGAAGAAGTCATTAATTTCTTAAAGGAGAAATTTGGAGTAAATATTGTAGAAGGTTAATCTTAAAAAAGTATATTATATATGAGATAAAGATGAGACCATTTATGATAAAAGAAGAGATTGAAGTCCCTAACAATGTTAATATAGAAATACTAGAAAATAAAATAGTAGTAAAGAGTGGAAATAAATTGATAGAGAGAAGATTAGATAATAAAAATATAATTATAGAAAAGAAAGATAATAAAGTAATTTTGAAAGTTTATTTTCCAACAAGAAGAGAGAAAAAAGATTTTTATTCTGCTGTTGCACATATAAAGAATGCTATTACTGGAATAACACAAGGATTTAGATATAAACTAAGAGCAGTTAATGTACACTTTCCAATCAAATTAAAACTTCAACAAAATAACATAATTATAGAAAATTATTTAGGAGGGTCTGATAAAAAAGTAATTGAGATACCTAAAGATATTAAAGTAACAGTTTCAGAAAATGAAATAATATTAGAAGGATATGATATAGAAAAACTAGGAAATGTTGCAGGATTAATAGAAAATTCAGTAAGGCCTGGGGAAAAGGACTTAAGGAAATTCCAAGATGGAATATACATAGTTGAAAAACCATGAGCTTAAGAAACTTGATCAAACTTAGGAAGAAAATAAAAAGAAAAAAGCCAGATTATTATAGGCCATATTGGTGGAGAAGTATAAGTCAGAGAAACAAAAAAGATTCTTGGAGAAGGCCAAAAGGATTACACAACAAGATGAAACATAGGTTAAAAGGAAAGCCTCCATTAGTTGAAGTAGGATATGGTTCACCGAGAGATGTTAGGGGATTACTTCCAAATGGGAAGAAAGGAGTATTAGTTCATAATGTTGAAGAATTATTAAAGATAAATAAAGAAACGGAGTGTGCCATAATAGCTTCTACTGTTGGAAAAAGAAAAAGGGAAGAAATTGTAAAAAAAGCGCAAGAGTTAGGAATAGAGATATTTAACATATAGCATAATTATACACTATATGAGTTAAAGTATTTTAATATCCAATTTTTTATAGAATCGCATTCTTTATAGAAATTTCTTTTAGACATATCTATCCATTTTCTTTTACTTGTTATGTCTTCAAATGCTTTTTCTAGAAGATTTTTTATCTTTTCAATTCCAAATATTAATAATATTTTTTCACCTAAAGAAGGTTTTTCTGGTTTTTTAAATTCTGGAGATTTTTCAGTAGATATATAACCCTTAATAGTAATTTCTATATCTCCTACTAAATTACTGAGATTATAATTATTTAACAAAATCCTTATTTCTAACTTAGCATTTACTTTAACAGGATCTTTAAGAAATTCTTTTCTTAGATCCCATATTATTTCGTTAAACAATATATTATTTTGAGTAACTTTATGCAGATAATATTTTTCTATTCTATCTTCTCCAAAAATACCACTCCATCCTAATTCTTTTATTAAAAATTTTGCAAATTTTTGATAAAAATCAACTATAGAAAATTTTGATCTTAACTTTAAAGTTGTATTATATATTTCTTCCCAATCTGTCATATTTTATATGATGCAGTGTGATCTTTTAGTAAATTTAAAAATTCTTCTCCTATCTTACCTAAAGTTTTTTTATACTCTCTTAATTCACTATCATATAAATATTTTTCAAACAGCGCTCTTAGGAATATATTAAATGGTTTGTCTCCCCATAGTTTACCATAATCAACATCGATATCTCCATTTATTACTACTTTCATATTTTCCACATATTCTAATTTAGTATCTTTTAAGTCGGATAGTTTCATATTTTCTATTTCTAAAGTCCATTCAAATATGTATTTTATATAATCAGTTACCTTTCTTTCGCAACTCCAATTCAATTTTATAGATCTTGATCCATCATCTTTTACTCTTTCTTCGTGAGATTTTTCATTACAGTCAAAACCTTTAGATTCCCAAAATTCTTTTATGGATGAATATAATTTCTGGAAATTTAATAATCCAGTGTAAGAGAAAATTTTGCTATCTATAATCCTTTCCCTCGTCATTTATAATTAGCATTTTTATAAATTAATATATTTTTTGTTATATAGATAATATTTATAATGAGGTATCCGTATAAATTCTTAGACCTTATAGAAAATATAAAAAATGAAAAATTTTTAGTTGTCGTTGAAGGAAAAAGAGACAAAAAAGTTTTAATGGAGCTAGGTATAGAAAATGTTATAACGTTATATGAATTAATTAATGAAGCAAATCTATTTTTAAATCATAAAAAAGCTATAATATTAACAGATAATGACAAAAAAGGAAAAAAATTATATAAATTTGTTAGGAGAATATTGGAATCAGAGGGTATAATTATAAACGATTTATATAGAATAAGATTTTTCCGATATTTCAAGACCGTAAGAATTGAAGATCTAGAATATAGATTAGAAGATATAAAATTTTATATAAACTATGAAAAAGAATTTAATAAGTTTATTTAGATTCTTTAGATTTCTGTTTTTTTATCGGATATGATAATGGATTTTTAATTATTTTGCATATTTCATCTGGTTTACATACCCCCATATCTTTGTAATATATTTCATTATTACAATTTGGAGTTAAATAACTTTTTCCAGCTTTTATATTCTTTTTAAACCATTCTGTCTGGTATTCTAAGTACCTTTCTCTCAAAGGTTCATTTAATTTATTGTTCCATTCTGTAACATATTTTTCAATTTTATCCATAGACCATCCGATATTTGTTAAAAATGCTAAAAGTATAAATAAAGACCTTTTTCTTCCATCTTCTATTTCTCCATTTAATATAGCTTTTATGCATGGTGGGAACAAATCTTCTGTAATATCTATCTTAGATTTTTTTATTTCTCTTATTGCTTTTTCAGCCTCCTTATTTTCTTTTTTTGGTAATTCTAACAAATTTAAATCTAGGTTTAGATAATTACTATATTCCCAAGTTACAGCATCTTCTATTAGAGATTTTAATGAAGAAGATTCTTTATAATCAAGTTCTTCGGTCAGGAATGGAATATTTTCATAAACAAAATTATCTAATTTAGACATAGATTTCAATTTTTCAGATATAGATTCTATATCTTTTCCAAAAATTTCTTTATCTTTTATAGGAATTGATAAAGATACAGATATTTTTCTACTTTTTTCATCATAAGATATGGTCTTCTCATTAATTGAATAGATGTTTCTTATTAAATGCCTAGTAGAAATAGCTATAGTATCTATCTCTATTAATTCTCTTAAATTATAACCTTCTACACCATACCTTTCTTTTATTTCTTTCTCAGAGAAATAATATTCAATATCTTTTATTATGTTATTTTCTACTTCTTTATATATATAATATGCTAATATTCTGGCTAAATCTGGAAATGTTTTTCTAGTTTCTTCTTCAACTATTTCATCCTTTTTTCTTATTTTAGAATACATTGGAAATATTTCCCATGGTATTGCTATGTGAAATCCTTTTCCTCCAGAATATTTTATATAAAATTTTTCAATTTCTCTATCCTTTAGGTATTTTACTATATTTCTGGCTACTATTATGGATAAGAATATATCTTTGGCGTCAATATCTATTATAAAATCCCAACCCATTCTATATTCATTTAATTCTTTTTTAGATTTCGTTTCTTTAAGAACGTTTAGGTCTATCCATCTTTCAATCGATACATGAAAAGATAAAGCACCTTTTTTTATATAATTTATGATGTCTTCTTTTGTATCTATTTTTGATGGTCTATGACCAAAACTCCCATTTTTTAGCATATAACCTACTTCTCTATTTTGAGATATCTTTACAATATCTTCTAATACTTCATCATTTTCCTTGTAAAATTTTATAAGTAAGTTAGAAATATCGTCCATATTTTTATTGTAGAATTAAAGATTTTCAAAATAATATGAAATTTAAAAATCTTAATTGAAAATCTAATTAATGTTTTACGAAGTTGAGCTAAGAGATATTGTTAGAGTCCCACCTACAGAGTTAAAAGGAGATATAAAAAAGATGATAGAAGAAATACTTAAGACATCTTTCATTGGAAATGTTGGTAAAGAATATGGAATGATAATCACAATTAACGAAATAAAAGAAATATCTGAAGGAATTGTAATACCAGAAGACGGAGGAGTATACTATAAGGTTACTTTCAAAGCTATAACCTTTGTACCACTAATTAATGAGTTAGTATATGGTATTATAACTTCAATAGCAGAATTTGGAGCATTTGCATCAATTGGTCCTGTTGATGCTCTCATACACATATCTCAAATAATGGATGACGAAGTTTCTATATCTGGAAGAGAAGCCTTACAAGGTAGAAATACAAAAAAGGTTTTAAAAGTAAACGATATAGTAAAAGCAAGAGTTGTAACTGTAAGTTATAAGGATATAGTAAATTTAAAAGTATCATTAACTATGAAACAACCTGGATTAGGAAAATTGGAATGGCTAGAAAGTAAAGATGTAAAGGTTGAAAAAAAAGAGACAAAAACTACTAAGAAAAAGTAATGGCTATTAAAAAACCAAAAATAAAAGTTTGTAGAAATTGTAAGGCTATACTAAATTATGAAGTTCAAACATGTCCATTTTGTAATTCTAGAGACTTTTCTGAAGAATATGCAGGGTTTCTGTTAGTAATAGATCCAGAAAAATCCGAATTATCAAAGATAAAAAACTATAAAGAAGGAAAATGGGCTATTAAAGTATTCTAAAAATGGATTATTTAAGATTAGCAAGAAAGTGGGCATTGTATAATAAATTAAGATATGGGAATATAGAAGTAAATTCTGTTATATCGAAAATTGTAGCGGAAGATCCTTCTTTTAGACAATTCATCAAAGAATATATCAAAAAAATCAAAGATATTTGTGAAGAAATAAACAAATTATCTATAGATGAAGCAAAAAAATTGCTAGAATCCGAATATCCAGAAATGTTAATAGAAAAGAAAAAAGAAGAAAAAATTGGTTTGCCACCATTAAAAAATGCTGTAGAATATAAGGTTAAAACAAGATTTGCTCCAAATCCTTCAGGTTATTTACATATTGGTCATTCTAGGGCCATTATTTTGAGTTATGAATATGCAAAAATGTATAAAGGTAAATTTATATTAAGGCTTGAAGATACAGATCCAAAAGTAAAAAAGCCAGATCCTAATGTATATGATTCAATAAAAGAGGATACAGAATGGTTAATAAATGATAAAGTAGATGAATTTTATATTCAATCTGAAAGGTTAGAAATTTACTATGATTATATTAAAAAATTGATTGAAATGGGATATGCATATGTAGATCTATCTCCTCCGGAGAAAATAAAAGAATGTAGAGCAAAAGGTATACCTACAGAATATAGAAATAAAGATATTTCTTGGAATTTAGATCAGTTCGAAAAAATGCTAAATGGAGAATATGATGAAGGACAAGCTGTAATTAGAATAAAAACTGATATAGATCATCCTAATCCTTCAGTAAGGGATTGGATAGCTTTTAGAATAGTAAATCCTATAAAAAATCCGCATCCATATCTTTTATTAAAATATGGTAAAAATTATGCTGAGAAATATTGGGTTTGGCCAACATATAATTTTTCTGTATCTATAGATGATCATCTAATGGGGGTTACTCATATATTTAGGATGAAAGAACATGAAGTTAATACTATAAAGCAGAAATATATATTTGATTATTTTGGTTGGGAATTTCCTACAGTCATTAGTTATGGAGCTTTAATAACAAAAGGAATGCCACTCCATAAATCTGAAATAAGAAAGTTAATTGCGGAAGGTAAGATTTCTGGATGGGACGATCCATTTATAGCAACATTAAAAGGACTTAGGAGAAGAGGGATTAGTAATGAAGCCATAAGAAAATATATTATAGAATTGGGTCCAAGTCCTGTAGATGCTGTAGTAAATTGGGATAAAATATATAGTTATAATAGAGAGATATATGATAAAAAAGCTAAGAGATTTTTTATTATAAGAGATCCTATAAAAATAGAGGTAAGGAGTATTCAATTACCTAAAAGGATTGTTGTAAGGAATCATCCAGAAGTGAATTTGGGATATAGAGAATTTAATATAAATAGTAACATATTTTATTTAGATAAAAGCGATATAAATAACAAATATATAAGACTTATGGATGCTTTTAATATAGAGATAGAGGAAGTTAAAGATAATTATGTTATAGCTAGATATATATCGGATGAATATGAGGATGCAAAGAAATTTAAAGCTAAGATAGTGCAATGGGTAAGTGAAAACTATATGATTAATATAGAAATATTAGAGCCTTTTAAGAAGATTAATGCTATTTCTGAAAGTTATGTTATGAAACTTACTAATGATGGAGAGGTATTACATGGAATAAGGTATGGATTCTTTATTAGAGAAAAAGACCACTTAATTTATATGCATAAATAATTATAAAATTTTTATTTTAAATTATAAAAGATGGCTTTAGAAATTAATGAAGATCTTGCAAGGAAATATGAAGAATATGAAAATTTGAAGAATGTTTATCTGTATAGTGAAAGGATTTACTTAGAATTGCAGCAAAAATTAGCCGAAATAGATAGTGCAATAAACGAATTAAGTAATTTAAAAGAAGGAAAAGTATATAAAATGGTAGAAACAATATTAATAGAAAAAAATAAAGATGATTTATTGAAAGAGCTAAATGAAGAAAAAGAAGCAATAGAAATAAGGTTAAAAAGTATAAAGAAGCAGTTAGACGCTTATAAAGAAAGATTATCAAATTTGTATAACGAAATAGAAAAGATGATTAATAAACAAAATAAGTAGTTATAGTAACATATATAAATTTCTAGGAAGCTTTATTATATATGGTTATTAACATCTTCAAGAGGGGTAAGAAGAATGCTGAAGAAGAATATGTAGAAGTAATCCCTGTACACAAAGCAGAAGAAGTAAAGATATATATAAAGGTATTTAAAATTAAAGATAGTTCAGATGTAAAAGCAGTAGTAGATACTTTAAGAGAGGGAAATACAATAGTATTTGTAGATTTGAGGAGATTAAATGAATCTAAAGATCTTTTAGAGATAAAAAAAGTTATCTCTAGAATTAAGTCTGTAGTTGAAGCAATTAATGGCGATATTGTAGCTGTAGAAAAAGATTGGATTATAGCTACGCCATCATTTGCTAGGGTTTGGAGAAAACCATCACAAGAAGGTCAGACAACTGAACAAACAAACGAATAATATAGATATTTTATTTTATTTTTTCGTCTAATTCATATATATCAGAATATCCCTTTTCATCATAAACTATTATTGTTAATTCTCTTTTGTTTTCTAATACATCGTTAAGATATCTTATTTTATTTTCTAACGATTTTAATTTTTCTTCATCTTCTATAAATAATACTTTCGATCTTTCTAATCTATCAATAAGTTCTCTTATATAGTTACTTAATTCAAATATCTGGAACTTAGATTCAGATCCTGGAATTATTTCTAGTTCTATTTCTTTTACTATTACTTTAGCGAAAGGAGATTTTAGAAATATTTTTTTGAGATCTTTTTCACTTTTTATTTTAAATTCTATTATTTTTTCTCCTTTATTCTCTAAAGGTATAATTTCTGTAGTCCTATATCCGCAATCTAAACATTTAAAAATATATATTAAAGATTTACCAATTTTTGGCAGATAATAATTAAATGTTTTTATTTCTATTTTATTCGATTCACAGATCGGACAAGTATCTGATAAGATTATCATATATTCTATATTCTCTAGTAATTATGTTTAAAAGCGCTCTTATGGTAGTTATATTATTACTTTTTATTATTATTCTATTTTCATTTATAGAGATTTCATTATTTTTCTCTAAAAATTTTAAAGATTCTAAAAATGTACTGTCTATATCTTTTATTTCTATTATCATATAGCCTTTACTTGTTTAATAGTATTTGGTCTAACTTTTACTAATATTTTTGATCCACAATAAGGACACTTAACCTTTTTCTTAATTATCTCAGAGTCTACTAGTCTTTTACAATTTATGCATAGATATTGAGTCATTGTATATTATATGCTTTACCAGTAAATTTTTTGCCACAATGATTACAATACCATATTCCATAAGAAATTCTCTTTACAGCTTTATAATTACAGTAAGGACATTTTAGTCTCTTATTTTTGTATTGTTTTTCTATAGATGAAACTAGATCTCTTATTCTTTTACCATATCTTGATCCAAATCTAGCAGCAGGACCTAATAATTTTGTATGGCTCATTATTGTAAAATTAATATAATATACTTATAAGGGTTGTTTTAGAATAGAATAAAATGGCTACACCTTATGATGTACCTGGAGATATACTAGTAGAAAGATTAGCAAAATATTTATTTGAAAATTATAGAGATATCGTAAAACCACCACATTGGGCAAATTTTATAAAAACAAGGCCAGGAAATGAGAGGAATCCAGATTTCCCAGCAGAGGAAGGTTATAATGGAGAGCCTGGTTGGTGGTATTATAGAGCGGCTTCTGTATTAAGACAAGTATATCTTAAAGGTCCTATTGGATTATCTAGGTTAAGGAGAAAATATGGGGGTATTGTAAAGAGAGGAATGGAACCTGGTAGATTTAGGAAGGGTTATGGAAAAATATTAAGATTAATACTTCAGCAACTAGAAAAAGCAGAATTAGTTAAAAAAGAATTAGAAGGAAAGAAAAAAGGAAGGGTTATAACGGAAAAAGGGAGATCATTGTTAGATAAAATATCTACAGAAATTAAAAAAGAATTAAAGAAAGAAGTTCCTAATCTGGTAGATTACGTAAAAACTTTTGTCTAATTTTTTAGTAAATTAAATGAAATCTATAAACCTTTGGGTAGAGTTTCTTATATATACTTCTGTTTCAATATCTCTTATTACAATATTATTATA
>DAIUEN010000008.1:9787-19461 GCA_036845085.1 Candidatus Nanopusillus sp. | reverse complement strand
ATATTAATTTTTTATTCATATAATATATATAACTGATTTTATATTTATATTATTTTAGATATTCCATAAACATCTTAAATAATTTATATATTGCAAATACAGAAAATACTACGTAATATCCCATTAATAAAGCTTTATCGAAATTAGTTGGACATGCTTCTGAAACATATGCAGTACTAACTATTGTTGCAGTTAACCAAACTATTATTAAACCTCCAACAAATAATGTTATTGATATGTATACTAAATTTTTTGATAATCTCTCGGGAATTAGCATTAGTAATGGAATCATTAATAATATAATCAAAATCAAAAAATCATTCAAGTTTGTAATAACACAAGATACTGGATTTGCCATTTTATTTTATTTTTGTAACTTCTTGATAATATAAAGTTTGAGATTCCATTTCAGGCTTAGCCATTACAGCTATCATTAATACCATGAGTAATGTTAATATTGCACTTCTTAATAAACTCACAGTATTTTGGTCAAATTGATGTGTTGCTAACCATAATGGAACAAATACAAAATCATAAATAAATTTTATAACAAATATTACTACAAATACTATTATAATATCTACTAATGATATTTTCTTTGCAGTAAGATAACAATATAGTATTACAGCTACCCAACCTCCAATTATTATAAAAAGTTCAAAAAGAGAATAAGGGATTATTGGAGAAAATATTGAATATAACAAAATTATAAAAAATAATCCTGCTCCAAAGGTTACAGCATAATAAAGTGCAGATAACATATTATTTATTATTCTCTAAATCATTATAAATTTTTTGTATTAGTTTAGTATCTTCAAATATTAATTCTTTTACTTGTGTATATGAAATCACATAAAGGTGTCCATTATCCTCCTTCAAAAGATAAATTTGATTATGTTTTACATCTAGGATATAACCTATAATTTTTTTGTGGTTGTGAAATGTGATTACAACTTTAGGGTAGATACGTTGTTGTTTAAGTTTATCCATAATCTTTTTTAGGATTTGGTATGATTCATTTTTCATATAATTTATATATTATATATAAAATAAATAAATCTTTATAAACAAAAAATAAGAAAAAGCTAGATTAGCCTAATTGGAGGCTGTCTCCTTCTTTCATAATTCTTTAGTTCAGAGAATGTTAATAATCCTGATGGTATTAAGGCTGTAGCTAATACTAATAATAGAGAACCATATACTGCTAAGCTTAATACTGTAGATGAAAGGTTGCTTTGGAATAATATTGGTAGAGCCATTCCCATGTATAGTATAGCAATTACAAATAATGCTATAGAAACTCCAATTGTAGTAGCTACGAGTTTGTTTGCAAAGTTTTCAGTTCCAAAAGATCTTGTTTTTATAAATAAAGCTACTGGAGGTAATATTGTTACTGCGAATAATATCAATATTGGTAATAAATCTCTTACTAGTAATCGAGTTGTATCTATTGCTGTTGATACTGATTGTAAATTCTGATTTTGACTAATAAGGGTATTTAATGCATCTAATTGGCTAAGCATTACAGGTATTGCAAATTGCATTAATATTACTGCAAATAATACTATTGCTATTCCTATACTTATTGCTGTTCTAATTATTGCGTTAATGTCGTTGGCCATACTATATTTTTTTGTGAACTCAAATATTAATCTTTGCTTTTTTTGAATTTTGTGATTTTTTTTATTTATTATTGTAGTTTTTTATTTTATTGATTTTTTAGATTTTTTAGTAGTTTTTGATATAAATAATTTTAAATTAGAAATAATATTCGTAGTTTTTATTTTAAAAGTATTCTTAATGAGCAATTTTTAATATCTTCTATATTTATAGAATCTTGTACGTAATACTGCTCTAGATAATTTATATTTATCTGAATATTTACTATAAGGCTTTTTATAATATGCATAACTTCTTGATCTTGGTTTTATATATAGAGGTACAAAGTAGAATCTTGGTATTATTACATGTGGAGTTCTTAATTTTGGTTTAGGATATTCTAGTCTTAAATTTTGTTTTGTTTTTAGCATTATTTTAGGTTTAGTAGCTACTTTTGTTTCAGTATTTTGGAGTTGTAATAATCTAGGTTTTACACGATATAATATTAGTTGTCTCTCTTTAGGTAATATTAATTGTAATTGTCTTGATTTAAGTAATGATTTTTTGTCAATGGTTCTAGGTATTATAATTAATTCTGGTTTAAATATTTGTGAATGTATAACTCTAGTTCTTGGTAATAACATTTGATATCTTCTTTTTTGTGATTGATATGGAAGTGGTAATTGCATAATTAAATCTCTTTTATATTTATCTATTATTGTACTTTGAACTTTTGATGCTATATCTTGAGATATTATAGGAGCTTCTCGTGTAGATGATCTTGATATAAGTTTTTGCATTTGAGGATTTTTGAGATCTTTATCTAAAGTTGTTATTGGTTTTGATCTTATTCTTTTTATTTCTCTAGTATAGAAATCAAGTTTGCTTCTGTTTCTTGGCGATATGTATTTTGATACTATCTCTGCGAATTTTTGTAAACCTTCAGGAGTTACTCTAGTAGATACAGCAACACTATATGCATTTTTTCCTTTTATTATATCAAAACTTAGTAATTCTCTACCATTTTTTAGTCTTATATATGTTATTGCTTTTGATACATTTCTTTTTTTCTCTAAAATTATAGTATATGCTTTTCCTGGAATTATGTTTTTGATTTGTGCATTTTTGTTTCTTTCAACTACATTTAAATAATGTACATATATTTTATTTTTTAGAGGTATTGTTAATGAATCAACAGTTGCTTTAGTTTTGTAAAAGTCTTCTAGAGATCTTGTAAATATTATATATTTGTCTTTAAATAATCCGTGTTCTGGTTTTAATGCAAAAGAAATTATTGAATATGGTTTATATGAAAATGTTAATTCTTTGTTATGATATACAAATCTCATTGGTGTGGCAGCAAATATTTTTTTAACATTATTTAGTTGTAATTCTAAATGTAATTTAGGACCTAATATAGGACTCAACTCACTTAAAAATTCAGGTATTTTGTATCTTTTTATAATAGGAGGACCTATAATTGCTAGATCTAAAAGTTTTGGATTTATTATATTAGATGTTATTGCTAATAATTCTCGAGTTGTAGGTTTTACTAATTCTTGTGTTGTTATTTTTGATAATTCTAAATAATTTTTAGGTGTAAGTTTAATATCCGTACCAAGTTCTCCAAAGATAGTAGGAAGTTTAAATTTATTTAAAGATTCGATTTCTTTTTCTAGATTTTGTATAACAGATATTCTTGTGTTTATAGATTTCATTATATTTGGATCTTTTATAGCAAGGTTCAATATTGTTGATTCAGGTATATTTATTTTGATAGTCTTAATGTTTGCAGATATCTTTGGAGCTTTTATTGGTATTGGAATAAAATAAGATGCTAAGTAACCAGCTCCATAAGCTGGACTTACTTCAAATGCTTCTTTGATAGGACTTACTATCATACTAAATGCATCCGAAAGTGTAGCATTTCTTAGAGATTCTCTAATTTGACCTCTAAAGTTTGGATCTATAGTTGTTTTATATCCTAGATAACCTAGTGTAGGTATAGAAATAATAAGATCTTTTATACCCTCTGCTGCGCCTTGTTTAAATTGTTTTGTTATTGGATCAAATGAATGAAAACCATAAAAAGGTGAAGGTATAGGTAAATTAACAAAAAGATTATAATAACTACTTAGAACTTTATCTGCAGCGTTTATAAAATTTAAAAATCGATCTTGATTATTTGAATAAGTGATATTACCACTTTTTATACTTAATAACATATCTTGTGGTATTGGAGTATATAATTGTTGTAGATTATCTTTAGTTGATGGTTTTGAAGTATATCCTCCTATTAATTCATATGGATTCGGTATTTGTGGTATTTCATATTTTATCATTCCATATTCATCTATTCCAGTAATTTTTGCATCTTTAGGTAAATATGGTTGTATTTGTTGTATTTTTCGTTGTAGTTGTTCGTGTAAATAATTTCTAATCTCTTGTGGTAAAAATCTATAATCTCTGTTGAGGCTCACTTTTGTCAAAATATTTAATGATGGATCATATAATGTAACAGTATATGTATTAGGATCATAGTCTACGGCATGATGCAATAGATATATTTGTGTTCGTAGATTAGTTATTGGTGATGGATCTAAACCTTTTTGTATAAATTCTCTTTCATATGCTATTAATGTTCTTTGTAGGTCTGGATAAGATATCTGTCCCTTACTAAATAGATCTAAATAATAAGAGATAGATTGATTTACTTTGGATACATATTCATAGAGTCCAATACTTTTGTCTAGTTCTGATGTATCAAGGCCGTATTTATTAGCTTTATTTATAATAGATTTTACTTCTTTTATAAATTCAGCATCACTTATTAAACCTTCTTGATATTTTTTATATAAGTCTGTTAGTTCTTTATTTAATTCTTGTGCTTTAAATAATGGTTCGTATTGAGCTCTTAAAGATCTTGTTGTAGAGTTCAACCATTGATTAATACTTTCTCTTCCTAGTCTGTATTGAGCTTGTATTTGTTCCCTGGCTTTTTGTATCTCAGATAGTGCACTAGCTCTCCAATTTTCAAGTTTTTCTAGATCTTTAATAATTTCTTTATCTAAAGCCCATATTTGATGTATTCTTTTAGTAGCAGTAATAGGATCATAACGCTCTCTATAAAGATAATCTATATAAGCCCTTCTTAGTTCTTCTTTAAATCCACGATAATAATTTTCAATTGATTTTTTATATGTATCATATAATTTATTAATTTCTTTTTCTTGTTCTTCTAATTGTCTCATAGAACTTTTATACCATTCATCAAGTTCTCTTTGTTGTCTAAAGTATTCATCCCATACTCTTTTAGATATTTCTTGATCTAATTTATTTAGATCCATATAATCTGTAGTAGGTTTAGTACTAGTATTTATTATTGAAGGAGATGGTGTAGATGAAATATTTGTTACAGAAGATATAGAAGTTGTTCTATCAGGTATATTAACTGTATCTGGTCTAGTATTTGTTATAGGAGGAGCTGTTACTGTATTAGTTACGGGAGGAGTTGGTGTAGGTGAAATATTTGTTACAACTCTAGTATTTGTTACAGGAGGAGATGGTGTAGATGGAATATTTGTTGCAACATTATTTATAGAAGTTACTGGTGGATTTTCTCTATTTGGAGCAGGAGTGTATCCTATTGAAATATTACTAGATGTTGGCATACGAGTGTATCCTATATTAGAAATATTTTGTGGTGTTGTTGGTGAATCTTTTTTAGTTAGATTAGATACTTGTGTTGCAATAGTACTTGCTATTTTATTAGCAGCTTCTTTAGCAGCATTTAATACTTTTGTTGGATCTGAAATCAAAGGAATGATCATATTTTCTTTATTTTTATTAGAGGTAATTTATCAGCCCGTACAATATTTTTTATTTTATTTATTATCTCATTAGCTGTAATTTTTCCAGAATCATAACTTTGTTTTAATTTTTGAGCTAATTTTACATAAGATTTTCCACCAAATTTATTTGATAAAAAATATAAGACTCTTGTTCTTTTTCTCCAAAGAGTATCAGTAAATCTTATTTTTTCACCATAATGATTAGCTGTTTTCTTATCAAGATAATCTAATAATTGAGCAAAAGCCAAAGCACCAACTTCTTTAGCATTATTTACTCCTTTTCGACCTATATCTCGAACCGCAGCAAAAACAGAGTCTCTTTTCTTAGTTTTAGTTTCAAAATAAATATTCTTGAACCATCTCCTTTTTCGTTTAGTCATATAATATATTTATGTTATTAGTTAATAAAAGTTTTATGGTACTCTTATCCTTGCATATCATCTAAAATTTTTTCTGCACCTATATTTCTTGCATAACCTAATGTAGTATCTAATTTTTTGTGACCTAAAATTATTGCAAGTTGTTCTGCAGTATATCCTTTTTCTATTGCATATCTAATAAATGCATATCTTAAACTATGAGAATTCCAGCCTAATCTATTTTTTAAGAATGCTACAACTATCTTTTTGTTTGCTTTTAATATTATGGGTTTGTATATATTATAGAGTACTTTGTTTACTTGGATTAATGGTGGTATCTTGAAAGGTCTGAGTACTTTTGTTTTCTTTGCTTCTAGTTTAAATGTTATCTGTCCGGTATCTACATAATATTTTAATGCTTCAATAGCTTCTGTAATTCTTGCTCCATTTAATAATTGTACATATGCTATACTGTAATATATAAATTCCATACCCATTTTGTTATTTGTTGATGGTAGTATCGATGTTAAATAACTACTTTGTGATCTTATTAAATTCTCTAATGTTACTCTTGCTTGTAGAAAATCTAAGCCTCTATCCCATTTACCTAATACAACTGTCATATATATTATTGCATTAGTAACTTAAATAAGTCTTGTGGTATATCAACATATTTTAAGTCTTTTGATTATGTTAATACTAAGTAAAAAAATAAATCTAATTTATAATGAACTTTGACCCCCAAAGTTAAGATAACTGATAAAAAATAGTTATTGATATACAGTTCAAATTGGTTAAATGTTAAAGTATATAAAAAAATAGAATCAGATAAGTAGAATCCTAAATTCTTAAATCCTAGACGGATAATATTTTATTGTACAAAAAATTTAAAAAGGATATTATATAGATGCAACTCCAAATAGAATAGATGCACTTGAGAAATAATTATAGGCAATTTGTTATAGATTAAATCCCTGTTGGATACTATTGTATATGTATGAAAAGCTTAAAAGATAATAAGCAAAGGGTAAATATCATCTAATATTATTTATTTGAAATGCATTATAACCTAGTTTTCATGTTTAATATATGTCAGTTAGTGCTGGCCATTATATAATGTGAATGAAATATAGAGAATCAATAAAAGCCAAGTAGAAATTCGATGATCTTTATAATACACTTGGTATTATATATAGAATAGATCATTAAATGATAATATTCTATTAAAACAAAAAATTTAAAAAATAATCTTATTGCTTATGATGAGTTTTTGGTTTTGTATTTATTCTGCTTGTATTATTACTTTCGTTAGTATTTAATGGATATACTTTTATTGATATATGACCATTGCCATATTTTTTTAATCTTAATATAAAACCTTCAAACTCATTTTTTCCTTGATTTTCTGCTTCAAATACTATTATAAATTTTGAGCCTGGTTCTATAGTTTCGAAGAATATTGGAGATTTAGTATTTGATGTATACATTACATATGTTCCTAACTGTACATTGACTGGCCTTATTTCTAGTATTTGAGTAACTAACCAATCTCCACGATATTTTAATACTGTATACAATGGTCTTGATAATAATTTATGATAATCTATCTCTAAGTTATTCAAGTTTCTAGGAAATATAAAGTCTAGATCACTGAATCCTTCTTTTAATAATAATTCTTTTATTTTTTCATAAGTTTCTTCTGGAATTGGAATATTTTCATCTGTTAATAATTTTAATATTGTATTTGTTGTATCTCTGCTTAAGTATCCCTCTCTGTGCAGTGTTTCTATAGATTCTCTAGATTTTTTACTATTAGATTTATATAATACTAAATATGTACCTAGGCCTATTTTTGTAAATAGTCTAAAATCATGCGCTTTTTTATAGAACCCTGCTAATAAAGGTGTAATTGCAGTTACTTCAGCGACATATCTTGCCATTTTAAACTTTTAATTCAGATTCTACATCTTCAGCTATTTTTATTATTTCCGTAAATTCGTCATCTATTCTATATAATGAATCTATTATTTTTTCTAATTCTTTTGTTAATTCATAGATTGCGGTTTTTAAGCCATTCATATTTAGTTTATAATATATTTCATCTAATTTATTCATTGTTTCTTCTAGAGAGGTTATTACATTTACAAAAGGACCACCTATTATTACTTCTCTTCCTTCTTTTTCGTCTTTTTTTATTTGGTATCCTAATCTATCTTTTATATAATGTATGTCTCTTGTTAGTGATGGAAAAATCTCAAATAATATTGTTTTAATAGTACCTAGTTCATCTAAAATCTGATTTTTTTTCTGAGTTAATTCTTCTTTTACTTTTTCTGGCAATTTCTGAGGCTCTTCTAGTTTGCTGTTTACTTCTCTTAGCTCAAAGATTAGCTCAGACCGCCTTTTTAGATATTGCTTTATTTTTCTGGGAGTTAGCCATTTGTATGTTTCGACCTCCATAATTTTTTATTATTCGAAAAAATTTAAAAGATTTTTGGGTTATTATATTATAGTCAAGACACAAATTTTATAAGATTTTTAGATAATAGTTTGTATTATGGATAAAGGCAAAACACAATCACAGAAGGGTAAAAAAGAAAAACAAGAACAGGCTAAAAAATAATATAAGTTATTTCAAATATGGCCAACCAAAAATTTATGGAGTTTTATCAGAATTTTCCTATTGTTTTTGAGTATGCTAACAAACAGAAAATAAAACGATTATTAAAAAAAACAACTAAGATCGAAAAAATACATCGAAAAACAATATTGTATCTTTTAGCTTTGTATGGTACATACTTGTATGTAGATTCAGACATATTTAGACCAATAAATCTTGATGAAGTTTTAGTGTTATTATCAAAATATGATAATATTAAGATTTTAGCAACAACTTTGTTAATATTTTATAAAAAGAAAGGAATTGTAACAAGTATTAATGTATATCCTGATAGGTTGTATAAAATAAATCCATTAATCATTAATATTCTTGAATATATATATCAGAAGGCATTAGAAGAATATAATAAAAAATTAATAACAAAATCAGTTTAAAAAGTCTTCAATATCTTTAATTAAATTTATAACAGCATTTAGATAGCCATCTATTTCTAAACATATTCTTAATAAAGATGCATTTTTTTGTTTTAAACTTTTTGATATGCTTCGCATAAGGTTTGACTGAAAATTAAATTCTATAGATGAGATGCT
Organism: Candidatus Nanopusillus sp.; assembly: GCA_036845085.1. Taxonomy (GTDB): domain Archaea; phylum Nanobdellota; class Nanobdellia; order Nanobdellales; family Nanobdellaceae; genus DAIUEN01. The sequence goes on along the minus strand of DAIUEN010000008.1, from coordinate 10,442 downwards.
CTGATTGTATTTATTTATAAACTCTGTTATTTCTTTGGTATATCCATCCTTAACTTCATAGAAGATTATACTATTACCATAATTTTTAATATTAAAATCAGAACTATATTTTAAAGTTTCTAATATTATTCTTAATTCTTTTTTGAGAACATCTAAAACTTTTTGTAATACTGGTCTTAAAGATTCTTTGACTTTATATAAGTCTTTTAGCTGCGATTCTATAATATTTTTTTCTATAGGATCAAGATTTTCTTCCTTTAATTTTATTTCTAGTTTTTGGATTTCTTTTTTTATACTTTTTAGATTATTTACTAATTCTTGCATATTTGATAATTTATACTTTTCTAATATTGTATATTCATCTAGTGTTAATAAATCAGAAATTTCTAACATAATATTAGATATATACGAAACTCTTATAAGTTTTTTGGATATATTATTACGTAGCTCATAAATTTAATAATATGCCTAACAAGACTAATACATCTAAAGCTATAACAATTCCGATAGCAATACGGACTAATTCATGTTTAAGAAGTGGTTCATTTAGTATTGCCCATATCTCGACGATCGTAGTTAATATTATTATTAATATTGATAATATTTGATATGTCATAAATAATAGTATAATAATAAAAATATAAAATATTTTATC
>DAIUEN010000008.1:0-9687 GCA_036845085.1 Candidatus Nanopusillus sp. | reverse complement strand
TCTTTTATCTCTATTTTTTTGACAAGTTCCGATGTATCTGATTTTTTATTAGATTCTGAATCAGGATCTTTTCCTGTAATCTGTTTATATACTTCTTTATACGTATTTTCTATGTTAGCATCACCAGTAACTAAATTTTGAGTAAATTCATATGCTAGAGGTTCTTCTATTCCTAATGCTCTTATAACTTTGTATATTTGTTTTGCATGAATTCTCTGTCTTCCAATTAGATCAAAGTTTGGAGCTTCAATTTGATATGCTTTTTCTTCTAAAATTCTAAAGATACCTCGTAATATGGCAGCTATTGGTATTTTATCATGTGTATATTCTACTAATGGTTTGCCAGTATATAAATCGATTATTGAAATTCTATCTGTAAAAGCTTTTGCTATATTTTCCGATTCTAGAACACCGTGTATATATCTTTCAATATAATCTCTAAAGTTTTCTGTATTTCTAAGTAGATTTCCTTCTATATTTCCGAAGAATATTAAAGTAGTATCTTTTTTAAGTTTACCTAATGGAAGTTTTGTAGATTTTTCTCTTGTCCATATTCCATTAGCCATACCTGATTGTATCATACTAAAAAATTCATAGTTTTCTTTTTTGATACTTTTATCAAATTCATCTAATATAATATAATCTCTTGTATATACTAATCCTTTTTCATGAGTTTGTGCATTATAAATAAGTTTAGCAGGAGATGGTAGACCACCTCCTATGATCTCTAAATTTAAAATATTCCATAATTTGTACATTGTTGTTGATTTTCCTGTTCCAGGTAATGTAAATTGTAGTAGATGAATTGCTGAAGATGCATAGACATCAACAGGAACCTTAAATAATGCAATTATTCTCGGTAGGTTTGCCCTAAATGTATTATAATTAAAGTAAAATCCTAATGCTTCTACTAAAACTTTAATTGGATGTTCTTGTTCTAATATTTTTTGTGCAGAATTTTTGTCTTCATTTATATTATACGTAGTTAGTGATATCACAAGATTATTTCCACCATTTCGTACTATTTGCATTTCTATTAGGTTATCTAATTCTCGTATTATTTCGTAGGGATCTAAAGATTCAAATAAATCTAATGGAATTATTGCCCTTAATTTATCTGACAATCTTACAATTATTAGTTTTCTAGAAATATCTACTTTCCATGCTTGTATCCTTCCAAAAAATGTAGTTTTTCCATATTTTGATAACTCCAATTTTAATAGTGTATCATTCTTACTTTTTATATAAATTTGAAATAATCTTTCTAGTTCTTTTAAATCTATGCTTTTGTTATTAGATACTAAACTTGCTAATTCATAGAATGCAGCTATATCTTCTCTTCTTTTAATAGATTTCTCTAGAATACTGATCAACTGCTTGTCTAGAAACATATTTTTTAGATACTGATAAATCAAGAACTTCAGCTGGTTTCACTGTACTTTCATTTTTGTTTTGATCTTGTTGTTGATCTTGAGTACTTTGTGTTTCTTGTTTTTTATTATCTTGATTAGTATTTGATTTTTTATTTTGATATCTCAGTATTTTTTTAGATATTATATATAATTCCTCATTATTTGGAGAATCTATTTTAAATAATATTCTTTTTTTAATTAATAAATTAAGTATATTTTTGATTTCATCTTGTTCTATATTTAGTTTATTGTTTATATCTTTTATTAGTTGATTATATAAATATGCTTTGGTTGGTTTTTCTTTGTGTAATTGTAATAAATAATCTGTTATTTTAATATAGTTTTCGATGTTGAAATTTCTTTTTGGTTTAGTTTCTGATATTTTATTTAGATTTTTGTCAATATATTCTATTATCTCTTTTTTAGTTTGTTTTATTTGCTCTAGTATATCTGCTTTTACTTGATCTAGATAAAATTTTATTTGTTCAATTGGATCTCTCATTTTTCTTTATTAAGAATATCAATAAATCTTTTATCCTTATTCCAACTAATTTATCTTTTTCAGTTATTTCAAATTTTGATAAATTCGCTAAATACCTATATTGTGATACTTTGGTTATTTTAACCTCAAAGCCAAGAATTATATTCATACTGCTGTTCTCTAATACTTCTAGGCTCTTTATTGTATCTCTCAGCTTAGACAAAATTTCGCTTGTAGGTATCTGAACCAATTGAGCCATAATAAAATATTAATACGAAATATTAATAAATTTTTGCTACTAGTGTATATACTAGTACTACATTGTAGTTTTAAAAACATAAACACAAAAACTAATAAATTTTTTTACATAATATATAGGAATATGAGTTATGTATACGTTAGTGTTTATTTTGATCAAGATGGCAATTTATTTAGTGATATTAGTATCAAAGCTCAAGATATTTTACAAACAATGAGATGGTATTACCAATTACAAAGAAGATTTATTATACGGGAAATAGTAAAAAATTATTTTGAGAAAAATCATGTTAAAGATTATCTAAAACAATATATAGAAAAAGAACTAAAAAGTAAATATTATGACGATAATAATATAGAAATCAAAAGCATGCAAGTTACAAATGTTGAATTTAAAGATGAGTTAGTAATAGTAACATATAAGTTGACTCTACAAAATAAAAAGAAACAAAAACAAAATTACACTAGCTAATTGTTACAATAATACAACTTTAACAGTGTATTGTCCACTAAACTCATTATTTAATTTTTGATAAAATTCTTCTATTTTTTTGGTTTTATTTGATTTTACTTGTATAAGTAATATTTCTTTTTTTTCTTTGTTTATTGCAATCAAATCAAAATATGAATGTGATCCTGCACTTCTAATAGTATAATATCCTTCTTTTTTTAATTTTTGTTTGATTCGATATTCTTTAGCACGTCCTTTTTGATAATTGTTTAACATGCTATAAAAAATTAAATAAAAAATATTTAAATATTATACTATTATATAAGGCGTCTTTTGTTAGCAAGATTAGATAAAATATGTCCTTCTGCTTTGTTAATACCTAAAGTAGTTTTTATTAAATAAGCAAGGTCATACATTTTTTCAGTTTCATCTTTTATTTTGTATAATTCGTCAACAATCTCTTTTAGTTTCATTCTAATTTCTCTAAATTTTTCTTTTGCATAATCTGTTATACTTTCTTTTTCTAATATTTTATATGCATTATCTAAATCTTCCAGCCTATTAAATATATCATTATATATTTTACTATATAATATTGCATAGGTATTATTAGATTTATCTTTCTTGAACCATATTTCATATACTTGGAGATGCTTTATAATATTTTCTGCATCTTTAATAAAATCTTTACTTTTTTGCTCGAGTTCTTTTATTAGATTGTCATTCTGTTCTTTTATTTTGTTGAATTCTTGTTTTAATCTTTCTTTTTCATTTTGATCCTTTTCGAATATATAACTAAGATATAATTTTTGAAGTTCTATACCCCGAGAATTTAAAGTATTTACTAGATCTCTTACTTCTTTTGGATCAAACTTGGCCGTTTCTATTAGCTTTATTTCATCTATATCTTTGCCTTCTGCTTCTTGAGGATTTGGATCTGATATCTTTTCAAGTGCCATATTATATTATTATACCTTAAAATTTAAAAATTTAACGTCTTTTTATTATTTAAAAATAATCTGAAATATTGTGATAATATATGTTAGCTTTGTAATAGTTTTGTTTTATTACTAATTAATAATATTATTAATAGGAATATTTATATTATAACAAAATTCTAAAAAAGAAAATATATATATTATTTATTTTTATTGTTTGATATATCAGTAGAGACACACATACACCACTAAATTATGGTTAAAATTATCGTATATATTTATGAATAAATTTTGATAATTTTGTCACTAAAAAGTAACAAAAATGCAATTTTTGAAATCTCATACAGGAGTGGACGTCCACCTACGCGTGAGGTTTCCAAATTTTGATATTGATAATCAATAATGATAATCAACGAACATCATATTTTATAAAACTAACGTTTTAGTATTGAATAGTAACAACAGAAAGACACAAAAAATTTATCTAGGTTAAGTCTAATGGATGGGTACTCTTTGGGTACCCATTCGTTACCCTCGATTTTCAAAAAAAAAAATTTTTTTGATGACATGGGTACCCAAAAGGTACCCAAAGTGTTCCCTATAATTTATAATTTAAAATATTATCTTTTCTATTTTTTACCGATCAGAGGTAGCACATGTGCATCACGAGAATGGAGTAATATACTCACTAATATTTAAAAAATTATTGAGTTGTACTAAAAATTTTAATAAATTTCTCTTATAGTTACTCCATAAATTTTTGTTTCTTTAGATAAGATAAGTTCTTGTTGTTTTTCCCTTAATAATTCTTTATAATTTGAATAATCATCAGGATTATAATTAAAATTAAAAGAAAATAAATAATATTTATTTTTAAACCAACCTTGTATGTTATAAACATCCAAAGCATGCTTTATATGATCCAAAGAATAAACAAATTCTTTTTTATAGTCAATACCTCTTAATACTACAAACCTTGAATATTTATTATAAACTCTATATAAGCCATGTATCCATAAACTAAAAGATCTATATTTTATATTAGGATTTAATTCAAAAATATGCGGATGAATAAATATAAATGATTTTTTATATTTTCTAACTTTCCTTAATATTTTTACTAATAATTTCGCTTCTTTTGTCATTCTATCATAAGTAAATAATAAATCTCCTGCTTCATCAAAAACAATCAATTTAATATTATCATCTTCTAAAGCTTCTTTGATTTGTTCTACTATTAAGTTTATTTCTTCTTTATCTGATAATGATGTAACAGGTAAAGGAACAATAAAAGATTTTTTGATGATGTCTTGAGAATATTTTTCTTTTGAATCTAAATAAGTAAAAGTTTCTAATATTTTAAATCCTAAATAAGATTTCCCTACACCTTTATTCCCATCAATGACAATTTCTAGATTCCAATCTTCTCTAAAAGTTCTTTTTATTAAATATGCAAAAAAAATATGTGGATATTTTGATTTAAAAAATTCTAAGACTGATTTTTTTGGAATCTCTACATTAAAAAATTTATCTATTAGTTGTTTCTCCAGTAGTTCCATCTTCTTCGTATAATTTTGTACTTAAGAAATCTTCAAGCTCTTCTAATTCGTCTCTTTCTCTTTCTTTTGGTAATAAACCTAAATCTTTCATTAATTGATATAATTCTGTTAATATTTTAGTTGTATAATATGAGATTCTAGGTAGTATTTCATCAATATTAGGTATACTCATAATTTCTTTATAATCCTTTAATATTTCTTTTTCTCTACCATAAATTGATAATATTGCAAGTGAAATTGAATATAAGTTTTTTAATCTTTTTAAAATCTCATTTTTTATTATATCTGGATTCGGAATTTCATGTGTTAATCTTAATAAATATTCAGTACTATCTATATTTAGAACTCTATCTTCAATAATTTTTGCAATTCTTATTAGATTCCAATATGGTAAAACTCTTAGATCTAGACTAACAAATTCTTCTTTTTTTGTATTTTCATTCATCATCATAAGTTAATTTGTTCTGTTGTATTATGGCCAGCTTCAAGGTTATTTGTTATATTTGTTATATTGGTTGTATTTGTTGGTAATGGCATTAATGGTGCCGGTGTATTTGATTGTGGTTTAAAGAATAATACATATGCAATTCCAATAAGTCCGGCAATTATTATAGCAATAAAGATATATTTTGCTAAATCAGATAATTGGAATGATTTTGACATTAAACCTTTTTCCATAATTATTCTATTCCACTTTGAGGCTTGTGCAACTTCTACAAATTCATATATTTGTTTTTTGAATCTATGTACAGTTGAATAATGCATATTTACTGTATTTAGTGGTATATATGGATTTTTTGCAATTAATTCTCTTATTAGAGGTATATCTAGAGTTGGAGTTAAATAATTTTTTACAACAACATAACATCTATATACTTGATCATCAATCCTTAATAGAGAGTAACCTGAAACTAATAATGATTTAGGTAATTCTTCAGGCTTTGCTTTTATCATATTAATATTACCACCACTATCTATCTCTAATAAAATATAATAGTTTTCAAAATTTTGTTGGTCCTTAGTATTATTTTTTTTATTACCAAATATTTTTAGAATCATTTTTTAATAAACCAATTTATTAGGCCTGAATATTCTTTATCTTTTGAAAATAAAGGAAAGATTTCTGAGGCAGATTGTTGTTTTAATTCATCTTTTCTTGGTCCTAATTCAGTAATTAAAGGTGCATTATGTACTAATTTTAGGAAGAAACCATCTCTAGATAGAGAAGTTTCTTGTAGATTCAAAATATATGGCAATACTATAAGGTTAGCAACTTCCATAATCTCTACATCCCCATATAATAATCCATTTGCCAGTAATGAGAGATATGCATCTGTGAAATATCTCATTGCTGTAAGTTCTAATTGATCTAGATTTCCTAATCTAATATGTTTAGGATATAATTGTAATAAATCTAGAACTTTTTTATAGATTTCTTTTAAAGATTCTCTATATCTTAATTCTTCAGTTAATTTCTCTCTTGCATATGCTAATTCTCTATATTCATTTAATAATCTGATTAATTCATTTTCTAATTCTAAGAATCTTATTCTATATTCTCCAGATAATTTGTTTAAATCTTTTTCAGTAACATAAAAATCTTTTAACTTTTCTTTTAGTTGTTCATTAGTCAATAATAATAATTCTTGTTTTTGATCACTAGTTAAAGGATCTCTTTTGATTTCAGATTTATATATTGTATACATATCCAATACAACATATTTTATTTTTTCTTCAACGTTAGCTAGTTGTACAGAAATCCAATTTAAAAGTTCTTCATGTATCTGTATACTTTTCTCTATAGTTTCTTTAAGTATCTCTAAATAAGTTTTATCTTCAAATAGACTATATATCAATGAGATAGGTTTTCTGTTTTCCGGATTCATATTAATTATTATTATCACAAAACTTTTAAAACTTTCGCAACAGATTTTGAAACTTATCAGCAACATAATATGTAATGAATACTGCTCCTACCAACATTAATAAAGTACTCCAAGTTTTATCAAAACTTGCTAAAAATTTACCTAATAATAATATAGATACAATCATATATATTATTTTAGTTCGTACAGGACCATATTTAAATACAAATAAATTTGAAATAACTAAAAAAGATATAACAAGAATCAAAACAAAATCTGGATCCAATTGTATCATCTTGTAGCATGAGCATATACGATACTATACATAGCCAATAAGTATAAGAATAATATTATTATCATTAAGAAAGTTCCAATATATGGTAAAGTTGCTAAAGCTTCTAACATTGAAAAGACTGGTGCAAATATTGCAATAAGTACTCCCCACATTACGATTCTATATATTACTGGAAAGTCAAATCCAGTAGTCATACTTCTACCAGTTAATAATCCAATTACTGTAGTTCCACCTAGATAAACAGTTAATAAAGTTGCTGTTGTTTTTGCAACTTCACCTAGAACTACTGCAATTGCGTAGGGTACAGTTATAATATCAACAGATCCAATGCTAATTGTTACAGATTCTAATTTAAATAAAGATTGTATATTAAAAGGACCTTCGACTAGACCTATAAGCTGAAGTAAAAAACCAAATACCATAAGAAATACTAAAGCATCCCAGCCTGTAGTTTCTGAAAGACCCATAATTTTTTATTATTTTTTAGATTAATATTCTTTTCGTATTATTATATACTATATTTACTTAGTCCACTATATGTTAATATTGTTAATATTATTAAAACAATGCCGAAATCTAGTGTTACTGCTCCAAGTAACATTAAAAATATTATTGTGATTATAGTAGTACCAATATGGAAGTATTCACTTAGAGTTGAGACATAGACTATTGCTAAGAATAATAATGCAGATAATATAAATATTAGTTTTATAACAGTATCGCTAGATACTAAATTTTTGATTTCTTCAAAACCTAAATATGGTGGTACAATTCTATATTCTAACCAAATTGTTCTGTTATCTTCAAATTTAAATACATATACTACTCTGTATACATTTTCTAGATTTATCTCTTTCGAAGTATTAATAAATACTACTGGTGTATTTGAAATTCCTAATGATTTTCTATACCATTTATTTCCTTGTAAATACCATAATTCCACAGATGTTACATTTTTATTAAATATAAAGGTCATATTTGTAGCATTAAATTCATAAGGATTACCTAATATATATAATGGTATCATTTCTTTCCTTGTTACTGAATATGAAACAGTAGATTTTTCTTCTAAGTTGAACTCATAATCATTTCCAGAAATAATATCTTCATGCCAATAAACGAGATTTGCATTTTGATCATAAAATTCAAATCTTAGATAATCTGTTTCTGGTATTATAAATAGGAGTTCTCCTGCGAGTGTTGGTTGAGATTTTGCAAAACTTACTAATTCCCAATTATTTCCAGCTCTTTTATAGAGATAAACATAATATCCTGCTGGTTTTACATATATTCTTAGGATTCTTGCAGTTTCCAATCTAGGTAATAATATTTGTAGTTTTGGTGTTTCATTTGCTAATATAAAATTCGAGAATGCAAAAGGAAATGTTCTAGTAATTATTGGATAACCACTAAGGTTTATTGTTATTGTTGTTGTTGTTCCGAGAGGTAGTCTATGAAATTGTAGAGTAGATAAACTGAAATAATCTCTTACTGAAAATTCTACATCTGTATATATTCTAAAATTACCATTATTTAATATTTCTTGAAAATTATTCCTATTTATATATGAAATAAATAGCCATGATATTATTCGATCATTATCTCCATATACATTTAGTATAGGATAATAATCTCTGATCAAAATTAAATCTGTTTTACCAACTGTATAATTTGAAGTATTACTCAAAGTTAAGCTATTAAATAATAAATTTTTGTCTCTGATGATATAAATTAATGCCGAATTATTAATATATATTATTTGATTAGTTCTACCAAAAGTACAATTAGTACATACAACCCTTACATTACTAAAATTAGATTCTATTAATGAAACATTAGTAAAGTTTATAGAGATATTTCTAGGATTATTTGTTGCAAATAAATATAAAAATAAATCCGAATTTTGTATGCTAATATTCGATAATATATAATTATAAGAATACTCAGAAGTATGGTTGAATGCATCTATACATATTACTTTATCTGGTTTAGTATAACAATCTGAAGGTGATACATCATAAACATATGGAATTCCGTTTATAAAATATAAAACAGGATCTTTAAGGTCTATAAGAATTCTAAAACTATCAGATGATGTACGATTAACATCTATAAAATTTGCTACAAGAGTTATGTTGAATGTTCCTTCCTGATCTAAAATATAAACAAAAGAATCTATTAGAGTTTGCAATGCCGAAAGAGTATAAGTTTTTTGAGCTACTAGAGTATTATTTAAATAAAAGTTTACTATAACATTTGTATTATTTTTACTAAATAAACCATATGTTACATTAACTGAATTTATTGATTCATTTGGTCTTTTATTTAGTATATTGAATATAGAACCTATTTGTTCTATTCCTAAAGTATATAAAGGTTCTGGATTAGTATATTTTCTTATCATTATTTTATCAACTCCCCACCATTC
>DAIUEN010000007.1:0-20386 GCA_036845085.1 Candidatus Nanopusillus sp. | reverse complement strand
AAAGGATATAGTATAAAAGAACTAATAGAGTATGGATATAAATATATAGAAAAAAAAGAAAAAATAATAAATGAAGAAAAATTAGAAGAAATATTCAATAAATTTGAAAATATAATAGATAAAATGGAAAATATTATTGATAAAAGATGTAAAGAAAAAATAGAAAAAATAGAAGATTTTATATACTCTGAGATAGAAAAATTATCAGCAAAACCCAATATATATAAACATGACATATCTAAATTATACAATAATATAAAAAGATTTTTCTTAGAAATATACAAAAAATAACTAGAAGCTAATCTTCTGATATCTCCAATCCCTCTTTCTACTAATTCTATATATAGAAACTATTCTCCCAAATTTCTTTATTACTACCCAAAAAGGTGCTAATCTATTTTGTCTTAATTTTTTAGCATATCTTATCTTAAGGTTATAATTCTTGAAGGCCATAGAAAATATTCTTTAAAGAAAAATTTATAATGTTAAAAAGAAAACCAATGAAATAACTGTTAAAATAATACTATGAGGTATACCAGAAACTATTTTTCCAGTAGATAATTTACCTATTATTAAACCGGTAAACAAAGCATTTACTATTATAAGTATAAAAGATATATGTTTATATAGAGTTAATAATTCTGCTGCTTTTTCTAAATTAATGGCTATTATCTTTGTTACAGATATATATATTATAAATATTACAAAGATAGCTGCAAAGAATAGACCATAATATGTAAAAGCCAATAATCTTATTTGAGCTAATCTATCTTTTCTTATATTATTTATGTTTTCTATACTTTCAGCCAAACTATTTAATAAACTTGCTATATCACCACCTCTATTTAATGCTTCATTAATACTATATAAAGCCTGTTTATATTCTATATTATTTATGTTATTAGCCATATTATTTAAAGCTTCATAAAAAGTATTTCCGTAATTCATTTCTACAACTAAAGCTCTTATCAATCTATTCAATTTCTTACCATAATCGTTATTTAATAAAGAAGAAACTGCAAATGGTAGTGGTTGTCCTATCTTTAAGTATTGTGACAAGTCTCTCAAGAAAGATGGAAAATTATGATTTAGTTCTTCTTCCTCTAGGTATTCATTTATATATTTTATCGAATATAGCAATATAGATAAAAGTATGAGAGATATTTTGACATAGATATTTATAAATGGTATTATAAATACTATTATAGAAAAAAGCAAAATTAGGAATAAATAGGCATAGTCTTTATATTTCATAATATTATATTTTTCTTATTTTATCTAATAAAATTTTCTTTTCTACAGAGGCTACAGTCTCCCTAACTAATTCTATAGCATCAACATTTACAGATATAGAATCTATTCCCAACCTCACTAATAGTTCTGCATATTCTGGTTTAGATCCTGCTTGTCCGCATAGTGAAGTATATACATTATGTTTTTTACAAACTTCTATAACCTCTTTAATTAACCTTATAACTGCTGGATGACGTTCATCCATTAATTTCTGTACTTTTTCATTATTTCTATCAACACCCAAAGTTAATTGGGTTAAATCATTAGTTCCAAATGATATAAAATCTATACCCGCTTTTGTTATTATCTCTTCAATAGTTAATGCAGCTGCTGGCGTTTCTACCATTATACCAACTTTTACATCTTTGTGTGGAATTAATCCTTCTTCTTCCATAATTTTCTTAGCTTTATATACTTCTTCCCACGATATTACAAATGGTAACATTACCCATAAATTAGTAAATCCAAGTTCTTTAACTAGTTTTTTAAATGCTCTTATTTCTGCTCTAAATATAGAATCTTGGTCAAGATCTCTCCTTATTCCATGCCATCCAATCATAGGATTTGCTTCTTTAGGTTCGTCTTCCCCACCTTCTAAACCTCTATATTCATCAGTTCTCATATCTAAAGTTCTTACAATTACTGGTTTTGGATACATTATCCTTAATATTTCTTCTAATCTATTAACTAATATATCTGTAAGTTCTTCTATCCTATTATTCTTTAAATACCATACAGGATGTTTTCTATCTCTCAAAACTAAGAATTCCAATCTTAGCAGTCCTATTCCATCTGCTACGTCTCTTACTTTTGCTGCTGTCTCTGGATAATCAGCTATAGCCATTACTTTAGTGGCTGTGATTTCTAATGGTGTAGATTTTACTATTTTCTTAGCAATTTCTTTTTTTGTTAATACATCTAAATTTATTTTTCCTTCATATACTATTCCGTGGGTTCCGTCTACAGTTACAATCATTCCGTCTTTCAAAACCTTAGTAGCATTAGTAGTACCTACTACTGCTGGTTTACCAAGTTCTCTCGAAACAATAGCAGCATGGGATAAATGTCCACCTTCATCAGTCACAATTGCTGCAGCTTTTGCCATCAATGGTTCATAATCTGGATTTGTCATAACGGTAACCAAAACTTCTCCTTCTTGGAATTTCTCAAAGTCTTCTGGAGATAAAACTAATCTGACCTTACCAACACCAATACCAGGAGATGCTGGGATTCCCTTAACCAGTATTTTATTACTTATATGCAATGATTCCTCTTTTATTTTTCCTTTTATTGTTGTTACAGGCCTTGATTGAACTATATATATACCAGTATCATCTATAGCAAATTCTATATCTTGTGGGTGTTTATAATGCTCCTCTAACCTTTTACCATACTCTGCTAATTTTCTTATTTCTTCTTCAGTTAAACATTGTACATTTCTTAATTCTGAAGGTACCTCTACTTCTTTTGTTAAAGAATCTGGATCGTATACAGACATAATCTTCTTTTCATTAACTTTTACTGATATTATATTTAATGTATTTTTATCTACAACATATTCATCAGGTATAACAGATCCAGAGACTATTGCTTCACCCAATCCCCAAGAAGCTTCAATTACTATTTTAGAACAATCATTTTTAACAGGATCGCATGTGAACATAATACCGGATTTCTTAGAAAATATCTGTCTCTGTATTACTACACATAAAGCTACTTTGAAATGATCAAATCCCATTTTTTGTCTATAGTTAATTGCTCTAGCTGTCCATAAAGAAGCCCAACATTTCTTAACATGCTCTAATAATTTATCTACACCTTTAACATTTAAGAAAGACGCTTGTTGTCCGGCAAATGAAGCATTTTCAACATCCTCTGCAGTTGCGGATGATCTCACTGCTACATATATTTCATCCTGTCCGAACTTTTGAGATAATACTTTATAATTTTCTATTATCTCTTTTTTTAAATCTTCCGGTATTTCTCCATTTAAAAATAGCTCTTGTATATCTTTTGATGCTTTTTTTAACTGTGTTACATTGTCTATATCTATTTTAGACAAAATTTCATATATCTTATATTTAATATTATTGTATTCTACAAATTTCCAATAGGCTTCTGCAGTTAATACAAATCCTGGTGGTATAGGAAATCCGTTTCTTGTCATTTCTCCTAAATTTGCACCTTTCCCACCAACAATGTTGGTATCTTCTTTTGTTACTTCTTCAAACCACTTAATATACACCATAAATTATATACCCATTTAGTAATTTATATATACAAAAATAACTACTACTAAATTAAAAAAATTTATCTAATGTCCGAACATTTTCTTAGAGTTTTCTAATTCTCCATATATGACTTTTATATATTGTCCTGCAACCTTCAACAAAATTTCTCCTATTTTCAGAGAATCATCCTGATTATAATTATCTAAGATATAACGCAACCATATTTCATAATATCCTCCTAATTCTTTCTTTATAGCATTTTCTATTCTAGAAAAAATACTAATTTTTTCAAATATAGCATATATAAGTGATCTTACATCGCCAACATTAATATCATAAAATTCTGGATGCCCTTGCAAACCTTTTATATATTCATATTGTAGATAACATCCATCTACATAACTACTTCTAGTAGGTCCACATTTTGGAGGGATAAAAGGAATATAATGTTCTAAAAGTTTCTCTAAAATTCCACTATGTATGTTAATATTTCTCCTCTCTTCAGGAGTTATTGGAGTTTTATAACCATAAATATTCGGAAGAAAAGAAAGATATAATAATACAAAATTAGTTTTTCCAACATTATCTAAAAGATATTTAGTAGCATCTATTATTCTTGACATTTTACTACCACTATTTTGCCCATAATATGGTTTTATCTTTTCTCCGAAATATCTAAGCACAGCTTCTTTTACTATACTTTTTATTTCTTCTTCACTAACTAAAATAAATGGATTATGTAAGATTTTTTCTAATAAATTTTTCGTATTTCTAAATGATCCAAATATTCTTTCTTCCAAACTTTTTGGTAAAACACAACCAAAAGAAGGTATACAAAAATCACCGGACATTATTTATAATTTAATAAAAAATTTAAAAATTATAAATATAAAAAATTATTTCTTTAATAAATGATTTAATGCCTTTAAGATATCATTTAGTATATTTTGTCCTTCTCCAGCTTCTAAGATTGCTACAGATGCTGCTTGAACTTTTATTCCAGCAGCCTCTCCCAATCTGTATTTAGAAGATACATATACATATGGAACTCCCTTTTCTTCGCATAAAGCCGGCAAATGCATTACAACTTCTGGTGGATCTACGTCTAGAGCAATGATAGCTAGTTTTGCCTGTCCTCTATCTACAGCTTTAGTAGTCTCATTAGTTCCTTTTTTTATTTTTCCAGTTTGCCTTGCTTTTTCTACTAATTCATATATTTTTGCTTCGTAATTCTGTAGGAATGTATTTAATACATCTTCAGGCCATTTTACATACGGAGGGGTCATCATGATTCATCATTTATTTTATCCAATATAATTACTTAGAAAACTTTATTAATAATATTATAAATATAGTAAAAATGAATAAATTTAAAAATTATTTTTATTTTTATTGTTCCTTGTCAGAAGAACTTTGATCAGAATTTATAGGTTCGGCTATTAAATAACTGGGTCCAACTTTCTTTATTACAACAACCCCCTTCCAACCAGGAACTGTATTTTTAACAAATGTAGCAACACCCTTTATTCTAGTAAATCCATCTCCCTTAGCAGTCAAACTCTTAATCTCCACCTCATAGGTTTCTCCAACTCTTACTCCACGAACTACCATCAACTATATTTGTATTTAGGTATATATAAAGTTATCTTTTTATTATTTCTTCACCTTTTTTGATGATTTCAATTGTTTCTTCATAAAGATTGTTTAGGATACTAATGAAATCCTCCCTACCATCCGATATTTTATCCATAATATCTTCTAATTTTCTAGTTTTTTCTTCAGAAACATGTTCATCGAAATTATTTTTGAGAAATCTATAAACTTCAATTCCAAATTTTGTTGGAATAAGATTATTACTTTTATTTATTACATATCCTCTACTAAGAATTTTCCTTAGTATAGTTGCATATGTAGAAGGTCTACCAATTCCCTTTTCTTTCATTAATTCTATAACATTAGCTTCAGAAAATAGAGTAATAAGGTAAGTCTTCCTTCCAATAACTTTTTTTATTTCATAATTCTTTTCAAATTTTGGATATTTCATCAAATTTATCCTAAACGGATCTATAAGATCTATTCCATGGTCTAAAACTTCTATTACTCCTTCAAATTCCAATAATACATCTATTATTGGTACTCTTATCTTTTGTTTATATTTCTTTACTTTTGCTGGTTTCATCTGAGATTGAATAAATCTTCTAAATATTAAATCATATATTCTGTAATGATAATTTGTCATATCTATTGGTACTTCAACACTTCCCTCTTCGATAGCGGCTTTTAATTGTTCTGCGTCTAATGGCCTTACAGGTCTAATAGCCTCATGAGCTCCACCTTCTCCCCAAGTTCTTCCAACATAATATTCTAAACCAAATTTATTTTCTATGTATTCTCTTGCTATACTAATACCAACAGAAGATACTTTAGTAGAATCTGTTCTATGATAGGTTATTAAAGACGATTCAAATAACTCTTGTAGTATATTCATTATTTTATTACTACTTAGGTGAAAAATGCTATTAGCATCTTTTAGTATGGAGCTAGTATTATATGGTGGTAATGGATTTATATAATCTTCATACTCTAAATATTCTATTATTTCTATATTTTTACCAACCAATTCTTTAGCTACTTTATTTACCTCTCTTCTAGTTTTTAAATTTGTAACTGCTCTTATTATTCGTTCGTTCTCTAAAGTTATATATAAAACATATGATTTTGACTTTAGCCTTTCTTCAAATCTTTCTACAATCCAACCCAATACTGGAGTTTGTACCCTTCCAGCAGATAACCATTGTTTATTGTAATATTTTTGAAGTATTTGAGATAAGCTAAAACCAAGCCATCTATCTTCAATTCTCCTAACAAGCTGAGATTTAACAAGATTTTTATTTATTTCTCTAAGATTATTTAAAGCTTCTAATATTGCATATTTAGTGACTTCATGAAATTCTGCCCTTTTTATGTTATCATTAAATGGTTTCAGAACAAAATATAAAGATGCTGCTATAAATTCTCCTTCCTGATCAGGATCTGTAGCTATAATGATCATATCCACCTCTGTAGCAAGGTCTTGTAATGCTTTTATTCTATTTATAGAGTCCTCTACATTTACAGACCCACAATATGGACACTTATTTCCTTCAGAATACTCTGTAAATTGATTACCACAATCTAAACACTTTTTTATAGTATTATAATATGGTATAAAAATATTTCCATTTTTTTCTATTCCATAAAAACCTATATTTTCTGTTGTTAAATCTATAATATGACCTTTAGAATGTGTAATTAGCAATTGTAGATTTCCTACAGATACTTCATATACCTTTAATCCATTTACATTTATAATAGATGGTTTTCCAAAAAAACTAGATATTGTTTTTACCTTATTCGGAGATTCCACTATAAATAGAGCAGTCTTTATTAGTTCTTTTTTATCTTTTTTTATCTTACCTAAACGAACGTCCTCTATAAACTTCCTTTCATTTTCTATTTCCTCGATTATTTTTTCAAGTGCTACTTCATTTATATCTTTAAATATATGCATTACTGAGCTAAGGATACGGAAACTACTTCTGCATTTGATATACCTTTTATCGAAGCTATCTTAGATATTAATTCTTCTTCGTAGAATTCTTGATCTGGATACAAAAATTTTATATTTAATATTTTTAGTCCAAACACAAAATCTTCTTTCGTTGCAGACACAATAGTTCCACCAAATTCTTCGATTATTTTTACTACATCTGGTAATATTTTATCTAAATCTATATCTACATCCTCTGGAGATACCCTTAAAGTAATAATAACATTTCTACCCATTTTATTATGGACCTTCAAATCCACAAATATTACATTTCCATTTAAGCCCTAATTTTTTTTCTTTATTAGATCTTATTATAATTCCTTCTCCACAGTTTGGACAGGTAAACCTTACTACTATATCATTTACGCTCAACTGTTTAGTACTATTTGTCTTTACAATTTCTTCAATATCCATTATTTTAGAATTTTTAAAATATATTTTTAAATTTTTGCAAATACTATAAAAGCTAATAAATAATTTTTATCTTGAAAATTGTATTTTTCCATAAATTTTATAGAATATTTTTTTGAATAATTAATATAGTTTGATATTATATCGTTTAATGTATCCATATTTTTTAATTTTAATATAATATATAACTTTCCTCTGTCTTTCAATAAAATATCAGAATGAAAAAACACATATTTTTCATATATAGACATAATTTTCTTGCTTTTTTTATAATAGAAAAATATTTTATCAAATTTTTTGTTTTTAAATTTTATGTCTAACCATTCGTAATCTATTTTTCTTAAATATACTACATCTTTTACTAAGGCTTTTTCCAAATTCTTTTTAGTTATAGATAAAGTTCTATTATCTTTATCAACTAAATAAATATTAGATTTTAATTTTTGAGTTAATTCTTTTTCAAATTCTTGTATTATAGAATAATCTTCTTTTTCAAATATTTGTTCTTCCCCCCAAAATAATATTGGAAAATTTTTAAGTATTAAACTCTGTTCTATAGAAATTATACCATATTTATCATTTATGTTCAGTATGATATCTTCTTTACTGAGATTGGAATAATATAATATTTTTGATATTAAAGTTGGATCAACAGTAATTTTATTTTTAACTAAATATGTCCTTTTAGAGTAAGTTATTTTTTTGTTTCTATAATAAGCATAATTTATTGTTTTTGTATAGTACAAAATCCTTAAATATTCTTTCCAATCTATATTTTTAAGATTAATCAAATAAAAATTTTTATATTCTTTAATTTCATAATCTATATCCTTCTTTAGTATATCCTTTATTTCTCTTATAGAAACTTCCGGCATAAATTGCTTAGTATACAATTTATATACATTCATAAAAATATTCTTAAAAGTAAAAAATTTATGAACAATTTAGAGATATTGTCGGCTATAGCATTGATATTTATATTATCGTATATAGCAAAAAAAAGAATTGAAGATGAAATAGATTTATATAGTAAATATATACAATACGTTTTAGTCTTAAATAATCTATTAGCTTCTATAATAATTCCTTTAATAGGATTACCGATTATATTTTCTTTTATAATTATAAATTTGGTTGAAAACATAAAAAAAAATAAAAAATTCATAAAGTATACAATATTGTTTTCTTTGATTATATATGTATTATTAGTGATTATATGGATAAACAATAACAACACTAATTACAATGAATTATTTATAATTTACACTATTAGCATCATTAATATTATCTTAAGTATATATTTAATATAATGGATGTTGAAGATGCAATTAAAAATAGAAGAAGCATTAGGGATTATAAAGAAGAAGATATAACCTACGAAGAGATACTAAATATAATTGAATGCAGTTACAATTTTCCAAAAGCTGGTGGAATAGATCATCATCATATAATAATTGTAAAAAACAAAGAAACAATAGCAAAGATATCCGAAATTTCTCAACAAGATTTTATAAAAAAAGCAAGTGCTCTATTAGTTATATGTTCTGATGATGAAAAATTAGTTTCCTTATTTGGAAATGAAGGAAAAAAATATGCCCTTCAACAATCCGGAGCTTTTATAGAAAACATTTTATTATGTTTAGTTAATAAAAATCTGGGAGGATGTTGGATAGGATATTACGATGAAAATAAGGTAAAAAATATACTTTCTATACCAAAAAATATTAGCGTTCATGCTATAATAACAATAGGTGTACCTAATGAGAATCCAAAAAATAAAGAAAGTAAACCTTTATCAGAAATAATAAGCTTTGAAAGATATGGAAATAAAAAATACAAACCAGACTTTTACCCACTCCTAAATCAATTAAATAAAATTATTGAATATTTTAAAGAAATTAAAAAATTATAGACCTAGCTCCTTTAAAGCTTGAGAAGCTGGTTTTAATTTTTGTATTGATATTTCTAATAATTGATTCAAAGATTTTGCTAATGCTGGTGCATACACCCAAATACCAACATCTATTGCAGAAGGTACTTCTTTTTCATCAAATATCATTATCATTACCTCTTCTTCATCAATTGTAATGATTCTTCCTCTAAGTTCTCCTGAATCGTATATTTCGGCATATTCCATTATATCTTCTACGTATTTTGCAGTAACCTCATTTATTGGTGCTATTACTTTTACAGAAACTCCTCTAGACTTTAACTCATAAAATATCGGTTTTAATACCATAGCCATCTTTGCAAAGAAAGACTCTGTAAGTAACATATATACGTTTTTATCAGCTTCTTTAAGCATTGTTTCTAAATGACTAATTATGTTTTGTTGACCTTTAAAAGCACCAGATTTTTCAGATAGATCTATATTAGCAGAACCTGACTTTTGTAATTTTTCTAGCTCTTGCAATAATTCTGAGGACTTTAGACTTTCCATTTCTTTCATTTTTCTTTGAATAGTTTCTTCATACCTCTTCTTTACTCTCTCTACAACTTCGCTTGGAGGTATCGCCATATATTTTATTGGTTTTCCCAATTTCATAACAACAAATCCTTTCTTTTCTAAAGATTCTAGAACATCATATGCTCTAGATCTAGGTATATCCGCCAAATCAGCTAACTCTCCAGCAGTAGCAACACCTTTCATTAATAATGCAACCCAGATACGAGCTTCATAAGTATTCAAACCAAAAATTGCTTTTACTTTATTTACTAACTCTTCGTTAACAACCATATTATTGATATTTGTGAAAAAATATTTAAAAATGTATTACTATCCTTTTTGATTTTCATATAAGTTTATCAATTTATCTATAGTATCTACATCTTCTAGAGATTTATCAGGTCTTAATCTTACAAATCTTGGAAATCTTAAAGCAAATCCAGATGAATATTTAGGACTCTTTTGTATTTCGTCGTATAGAACCTCAATAACAATTGACGGTTTAAGTTTTACGTATTTTCCTTCCTGATATTCAATTAAATCCTTTAGCATATTAGTCATTTCTTCAAAAGTAACATCTTCTGGACTTTCTTTCTTTTCTTTAAAACCACTTCCTACCTCACCCACTTCTAAAAATTTATTAGTATCTGGATCTCTTACAGCAACAACAAAAGAAGTTAGCCATCCACTTCTTTTTCCTTCACCCCATTCCGCCCCAACAATAACTACATCTAAAGTTTCTTTTATAGGTTTTAATTTTACCATATATCCTACTCTTCTTCCAGGATGATAGGGGGCATCTAATTTTTTAAACATAATTCCTTCTAATCCTTTTTTAACGGCTTCTTCAAAAAATTTTTGGGCTTCTTCATCAGAATAAGTTATTATACTCTCTGACAGAGAAATTTTTCCTTTTTTTGGAATAACAATATTTTCTAGTATCTTCCTTCTTTCTTTAAATGGTGTATCTAATAAAGAATTCCCATCGAAATATATTATATCAAATAATCGAACTTCTACAGGTATTTCTTTTACCATTTTCTCGATATCATATTTTCTTTTTATTCTTTGTGATATTTTCTGAAATGGTAAATACTTATCTTCATTCATGTCATATCCTACAATTTCCCCCTCAACAATAAGATCTCTATCTGAAGCTAAACACTCATCCAAATATGAAATTATATCTGGAAATTGCTTAGTAACGTCCTCCATTCTCCTAGTTAAAAGCATTACTTTATTTTTCGACTTATGTATCTGAACTCTAAATCCATCATACTTATATTCTATTTGAGCTGGTCTTCCCACTATATCAAATGCTTCTCTAACACTTTCTGCCTTTACAGCCAACATTACTTTAATTGGTCTAAATATTGTTGGTTTTATTTCAAAAACTATATTTTTCCCGTGTTCCCTGATTTTTCTAACTAACTCTCCAAAATCATTCAAAATAGAATATGAAATCTCAACTTTTTCAGATGGTAAACCAAAAAGATAAGCAATAGCTTCAATAATAATACCTTCTCCAACACCTATTTTTAGATCTTCTAGAGCTAATCTAACGATGTATCTAGATTCTATTGGAGATGACAAAATAAGTAAATTAGATAAATATCTAACTTTTTTATCTTGAGCTCCTTCACCTTCCAATGATCCAATAGTTCTAAAAGTTTCATATACTTCTTTTATAGTAAGTTTTTTAGTAAAAATAGATTTTTGTTTCTTTTCTGATACTAATTTCTCAGCTACTAATCCTAAATCTCCCAATTTTATAAATAAATTTTCCACGTAAGATTTATCATATCCAGTAGCAATAGATATTGCTCTTATAGCTAATTTTTCGGCAATTCCTATTTTTTTCTCTTCCCATGGATAAAATACTGTTCCTTGTATGATCATCATAGCTTCTTTTAAAGATTCATTTGGAATTTTTGATATCAAGCTTGACAAAATACTAATTTTTGCAGATTTTTCAGATACAGATTCTAATTTTTTGAAGTATTGAGCTAATAATTCAAAATACATAAAATATTTTTATAAAAAAATATTAAAAGATTAATAGTTATGATAATATATCTATTCCTAAATCTACGCTTCTTTTAGCCAATAATTGTGGATTTTCCCATTCTTCTTTCCATTTAGACAATATGTAAGGACTCTTCACTCCCGATATTATTACAGTTACTCTAACTTTACCCTTCATATTTTCATTCTGTCTTGCACCTATTATTGTTAATGCATCTTGCCCCATATGCTGTTGTATATATGAAGCTACTTCATTTACTTCAGATAATGTTAAATCTGGTCCTCCTTCTACATGTACTAAAGCACCAGATGCTCCCTGATATTCTACATCTAATAAAGGTAATTCTAATGCTCTCTTAGCTGCTTCTTTTGCTCTATTTTCACTAGCATCAGAAACGCCAATTCCAACAATCGATGCACCACCTTTTTGTCCCAATACTGTCTTTACATCTGCGAAATCTAAGTTTATAAATGATGGTTGTAGTGCTTCTACTATTCCTTTTACCATGTGACCTATTATGTTGTTAGCATATCCAAAAGCTTGTTGAAGTGGTAAATTTCCAGCATATGCCAAAATTTTGTTATTGTCTATCAATATAACATTATCAGCATATTTTCTTAGTTCTCTTAGACCTATTTCTGCCTTTTCTCTCCTTACCAAACCTTCGGATACTAATGGCAACGTTGCAACTGCTACAACCAAAGGTACACCAGCTTCTTTTGCAATCTTAGCTACAACAGGCATCCCACCAGTACCAGTTCCGCCACCAAGTCCTCCTAGTATCCAAACCATATCTGCGCCTTCTAATATTTTTCTTAAATCACCCTGTGAAGATTCTGTAGCACTTCTTCCAACCTCTGGCAATCCACCGGCACCAAGACCTCTTGTTACATCTTTTCCTAAAAGTACTTTTTTATGAGCTTTAACTAATCTTAAATGAGCATAATCTGTATTTGCGGCTATTATTTCAGCATTTTGTATATTCATCCTATATAACCAATCTGCCATGTTGCTTCCAGCTCCACCAACACCAACAATCTTTATTGTAGGCATTAATTTAAACTCTTCTCCTGGCGCTACGCCAATAATTTCTTCACCAACATCTTTCTTTGTATCATACTCGAATGCCATAATTCTTATACCATTATTATCATTTATAAGTTTTAGAATTATGATTAAGAATAATATAATAGAAGGTGCCTAAATCAGTTCATATAGTTGCATATAAAACTAGATAGACAATTAGAAATGAAATAAAGGGTAATAATAATATTTTTGACGAGATGTTAAATACAGTTAACCAAGTGTTAAAGAAAGATTTTATAAAATTTTCTTATTAATTATTCATTATGAAGTCGGAGATATATGCTACTACAATTGTGTTAGTACCTATATTAATGATAATTTCCCTAATATTTGTTACACAATACCAGCTAGTAGAAGAAATAAAAAATATAAATAAAGGAGTTTTAGCTTATGCTGATTGTTCAAATGAGATGATGCATTTTGCTTTTACAAATCCAACAGAAGTATTTAACTTTTCTGATTGTTACCATAAAAAAATAAAAAGTATAGACTTAAATTGTGTTTATAATGGAACATCAATATTATGTAATTATAACTCAGAAAAATTCGTTTTTGTGATAAACGAAAGTAATATTAAATAAATCTTTTTATTATAATATCAACTTATGAAATATGCAAAAGTAATTACTAAAGAAAAAATTTTTGAAGGAATTATAGTCAATGAAAAGGAAGATTTTATTATAATAAAATTAAGAAATGGCTATAACATAGGAATAAAAAGAGATAAAATATTAAATATAGAATATTTTGATGAAAAAGAAGAAATAAAAAAAGAAGAAGAAATAAAAATTGATAACAAAAAATATAACAAAATTTCTATAATAGCTACTGGTGGTACAATACTATCAAAAATAGATTATAAAACGGGCGGTGTGCATATGTTAACAAAACCAAATGAGTTATTATATCTAATACCTGAACTATTTGAATATACTGAAATAAAATCAATAGAAAAACCCTTTTCTATAGCATCTGAAGATATTACCGCTGATGAATGGATTAAAATTTCTGAGATTGCATATAGATTATTGAAAGATGATATAAACGGAATAGTTATTTTGCATGGAACAGATACTATGCATTACACTTCTGCGGCTCTATCTTTTATGATAAAAAACCTAAATAAACCAATAGGTTTTACGGGATCGCAAAGATCTTCAGATAGACCATCTTCTGATGCTTTTACAAACTTACTTTCTTCAGCTATATATGCAAATTCCGAAATTGCAGAAGTCTCTGTGATAATGCATGGTTCTACAAATGATGAATTTTGTTATGCTATAAGAGGTACTAAAGTAAGGAAAATGCATACAGAAAGAAGAGATGCCTTCAAACCAATAAACGATTTGCCTCTAGCAAAGATATACCCACTAAAAAAATCAATTGAAATTATAAATAAAGAATACAGAAAAAGAAATAATTCCGAACCAATACTAGATAATAAAATATGTAAAAAAGTTGCTTTAATTAAAATATACCCAAATAGCGATCCTAATATAATAGATTATTATGTATCCAAAAATTACAAAGGAATTGTACTTGAAGGAACAGGATTTGGTCATGTACCTACACAAACACTAAATAAAGAATATTCCTGGATAGATAAAATAAAATACGGAATAGAAAACGGAATAATTTTTGTTATGACATCTCAAACTATATTTGGAAGAACTAATCCTTTTGTATATTCAAATGCTAGGCTTTTATATGATCTTGGAGTTATATATGCTGAAGATATGACGCCGGAAACTGCATATGTAAAATTAATGTATGTGTTGGGTCATACAGAAAACTATGAAGAAGTTAGAAAAATGTTTTTAACTAATATGGCTGGAGAAATAAAAAATAAATCTCTTTTAGAGGAATTCTAATAAACTCTAGAACCTTCTTTTATATCTTTATCTACAGTAATTAAAGATAAATTATTATTTTCGTCTTCTGCCGCTAGTAACATACCATTAGACTCTACTCCTCTAAATACTTTTGGTTGTAAATTGTTTACTACTATTATTTTTTTACCAATAAGTTCTTCTTTTTTGTACCATGGTTTTATACCTGAGACTATCGTTTTTTCTTCATTACCTAAACTTATTTTTATTACATATAACTTATCTGCATTCGGATGATCCTGTACATCTATAATTTTGGCCACTCTTAACTCAATTTTTTTCAGATCTTCTATAGATATTTTATCCATAATAACATACTATAATAATATTTTATAAGAATATTTATAAACCTCAGAATATGGAAAATGTAAAAGACTTGAAAATAAATAAAAATATTTGCATAAAAGATTTATTAGAGCAATTTAGAAATATTGGTGGATTTCAAGCCCAAGAACTATACAGAGCATATGAGATTTTAAAGGAAATGTTAAATGATAAAAATGTAATAAAAGTCTTAAGCTTTCCAGCAGATATTGTAGCCACAGGAATAAGAGGAATTATAAAAGACTTCATAAAGAATAAATTATTTGATATAGTGTTTACAACTGCTGGTACTTTAGATCATGATATTGCTAGATTATCAAAAGACTATTATTTAGGATATTTTGAAGCTGATGATATAGACTTAAGAAACCATAGAATACTAAGACTAGGAAATATATTTATCCCTGAAGAAAACTACGGAGTTGCAATAGAAAATACTCTAAAGCCAATACTGGAGGATATATACAATAAATTAAAAGAAGAAAAAAGAAATAAGATAAGCACATATGAATTAATATGGGAAATAGGAAAAAGACTAGAAAATTTTGATAAAAAAGAAGAATCAATTTTATATTGGAGCTACAAAAACAAAATTCCAATTATTGTACCGGGAATTACAGATGGTGCAATAGGTACAAATATACTTATGGTTCAATATTCTTATCCAGATATAGAAGTATCAGTATGGGAAGATGAAAAATATTTAGTATCTAAATTCTTTGGAGATAAAAAAGTAGGTGCTTTAATATTGGGGGGAGGAATATCAAAACATCATGCAATATGGTGGGCTCAATTTTCAGGAGGTCTAGAATATGCAATTTATATATCTTCCGCAATAGAACAAGACGGAAGTTTATCTGGAGCTAAAACTAAAGAAGCAATTACTTGGAAAAAAATTAAAAAAAATGCAAAACATGTAAACGTTTGGGGAGACATTACAATAATATTACCGATTTTATCTGCACCTTTTTTGTAAATTTTTAATCCGTATACCCTCTTTTCATCACTTATCAGCCGACATCGTTCTCTTCATAATAAATTTATAAATCTAGAAAATATTAATATATTTGTCGTACCTTCCGATTAATGAGGATATGCCGAAGATGAGGTTGGTAATATCGCGGGTCACATCCAATATCCCTTTATTTTTCCTTTTTGCCAATCATATAAAATTTTTTCAGATATCTTTCTTATCCAATCTTTCCCCCGATAATTAAATTTTTCCTTTAGTGATAAAAATAGTTCTTTTATGTTATTGACTTTAATATTATATGCTTCTTCAAATGGTTTATCACCTATTTTCTTGTATAAATACATAACTGCTTTTTCTGGATGTCTTAGATCACTTACTTTTATTGCGCCCAAAATGGCAAGTAAATATTTATTTTTTGGATAATATACACCGGGAGAATCTATTAGATAAAATTTTTTAGATAATTTTATTAATTGTATTCCTTTTGTAAATCCTGGTTCTGGAGAAGTTCTAGCTTTTCTAGCTCCAACTAATATATTTATTATAGAAGATTTTCCAGTATTTGGAAAGCCAAATACTCCAATATATATCTTTTCTTTATTTATATCTGCAACTTTTTTTATAGTTTCTCTCAATTTCCTACTACCATGTCTCGTTTTCACAGATATATATACAGTTGGATGTTCCTTAACAAATTTCTCATATATACTACCTAAGAAATCCTTATCCACAAGGTCTATCTTATTCAGAACTAAAATAAGCTTTTTATTACGATTGATTATTTCATTTTCTATATTTTTCAATCTACATTCATTAGGAAATCTAGAGTCCAATATTTCTAAAAGAACGTCACTCATCTTTATTAGTTTTTTTAAATGTATATTATTCATAATATATATTTAATTAAATATCTGCTTAAAAACTATATTTCTATAGAAAATATACTATATAATTTTTAAAATATTAAGTTCAATAATATTATATG
This sequence comes from Candidatus Nanopusillus sp., assembly GCA_036845085.1. Taxonomy (GTDB): domain Archaea; phylum Nanobdellota; class Nanobdellia; order Nanobdellales; family Nanobdellaceae; genus DAIUEN01. Next base: position 3,133 of record DAIUEN010000007.1, on the reverse strand, counting down.
GCAATGAAAAGGGGAAAAACTTTGAAGGAAACTATTTTGGAAGTTCTCTCAACTCCAAAGGCTTTAGAAGAACTAGTAAAAGCTGTGAAATCTAAAAAGCCTAAGACTAAAGTAAGGGTTATAAAAGCATTAGTATCAAAATTGAAGAAAGAAGGAAAAATAAAAGAAGTTGGAGGAAAACTACAAAAAGCCTAGATCAGCTTAATTTTTATTTTTCTTCATTATTCAGAAGACCCGATCTTCATCATGATGATAATGATAACATTGATAATATTTATATGTTTATAAATTTATGTATTATAGCAATATTATGATTAATCCTAAAAATCTATTTCACCAATAATTGCTACAATATTGATAACTATTATGATAGTCAGAATTGCTGCTATAACTTACTTATTTTTGTTTGGAACATTTATATTACACAACCAGAAAATAAACTTATGATATATCCAAAAGAACAAATAATATTAAAAGTATCACATATTAATTATCATTTGGAAAGAAACAAGATATATGAAGTTTGTTTAATAAATGAAGGAAAAAATAATATAGTTTAGTTTATAGATAATAATTTTTAAAATATAGTACATAAGACATTTAATAGGGCCCGTAGTCTAGTGGTAGGACGTCGGCCTGGCTCGCCGGAGGTCCCGGGTTCGAATCCCGGCGGGTCCATAGAAATAAAATGAATTTAAACAAATACTTTACTAAGCTTCAAACTTTAAATTTTTATAAGATTATACCTAATATTTTTTAGTTATATGCACCCGTCGTCTAGTGGTAGGATGCGGGCCTTCCAAGCCCGCGACCCGGGTTCGAATCCCGGCGGGTGCATTTATGTAGTATATTATTTCATCTTTAGGACAGGGGATATACTTAAAATAATCCAATTCTCCTCTTCTAATACTTTCCCTTATCTTTGTTCCGCTAGTAACTCTAGGTAAATAAAATATTCTAAGATTTATTCCAAATAATTTATATAGAATACTAGTTATTTTAAACATAATTAATCTTTTTATATCAGCAGTTACTAATATATATTTTTTACTTTTATCATAGCTGAAAAAATTAATTAGTTTTAGTAAGATATCTAAATAGTTTCGATAATACACTCCAAAAACCTTTATATCATAGGTATTTCCATATTTTTCGCTTAAACATTCCTTTAAATATTTAACATTAAGATCTAGAGGTATAGGATTTTTGTACAAGTCTATATTACCTATCTTCTGAACAACAATTATTTCTATTTCTCTTGCATTGAATTTTTTCAATATACTATCTAAACCTATAAAGTGACCACTATGGAATGGTTGAAATCTTCCAATCATAATCACCATATAGTTATCACTCACTATTGATTTATTAATTATAAAAATTTCTATAAAACTTATGGATATTGTTATAGGAAGAACTTTAGATGACTTAGAGAAATATGGTCTAAATGGTTCCATTTTTATCGGTAAAGAATACATAAAAATGGAAAATGCTTTATCCTTAGCTAATAAAGTTTATTTAGATGTAAACTTTCCACATCTAATATTAATTGCTGGTAAAAGAGGACAAGGGAAATCATATACATTGGCATCTATTATGGAAAGTCTATCAGAATTACCAAAAGATCTTCTATATAATTTTTCAGCACTTATATTTGACACTATGGGTATTTTTTGGACCATGAAATTTCCTAACTATAGAGAAGCTGAATTACTCGAAAGGTGGGGATTAAAACCAAAATCTGTAGAAAACTGTAGAATATTAGTACCTAAAGGAATAGTAGAAAAATATAGACAAATCAGATTACCTATAGATGGAGAATTTACTCTAAATCCTTCAGATTTATCAGGTATTGAGTGGGTTCTTTCTTTTAATTTAAATCCTCAATCTATAACAGCTGTATATATACAAAAAATAATTGGAAATATGCAAAAAAACAACAATGGATATTCAATACAGGACATTATTTCTTATACAGAAAAATTATCTATAGATCCAAAAATAAAGAGCAAAATAATTACTTACTTTGAAGCTGCAGAAACTTGGGGACTTTTCTCTGAAAAATCTGAAAATATAAAGAAATTGACTAAACCAGGATATATAAATATCTTAGATATATCACTATATACGGCAATAACTGGAGGATGGTCTATAAAAAATCTTGTTATAGGTTTAGTCTCAAAAAAGTTATTTTATGAAAGATTATTATTTAGAAAAAAAGAAGAACTTGATGAAATATATATATCTAAAGAGTTGGATGCTAGAGAATTTCCTTTAGTGTGGATTGCTATAGACGAAGCACATGAAGCTTTACCAAATGATTCTGTAACTCCGGCAACAGAACCATTAATACAGATAATAAGAGAAGGTAGACAACCCGGTATAACCCTAGTACTTGCTACCCAACAACCAGGAAAAATGCATACGGATGTAATAACGCAATCTGATATAGTTATATCACATAGAGTAACTGCAGAAAGAGACTTAAAATCTCTTAATGAGATTATGAAAAATTTTACTTCTCAAGATATAGAAGTATTCATGAGCGAAAATTTACCAAAGAGAAAAGGATCTGCTTTAATATTAGATGACAAATCAGAAAGGATTTATCCTGTTCAGATGAAACCAAGATTTTCTTGGCACGGCGGACAAGATCCTTCATTAATAAGAAAAAGATTATGGTTAAAGCAGTAATAAAGGAAGTAGAGGGTATACTTGCATTAGTTATATTTATATCATTTATTACTTTTTATCTACATCTTTATGACCTAACTATATTTTCCAAACAATATAAAACAAATGAAATATATAATTATGATAATTTTTTAGATGATATCTTTAACAAGATCACTAAAGATTATTATATAATTTCCTTTAATATAACAATTCCATATACTATGTATTATCAATGCAAAGATCCTATTATATTGAGTTTATTAGACAAGAATAATCTTTCTAATGATTTTTGCTATAATTTTCCAATATTCTATCCAATAAACTTATCTTATGTAACTGATTATGATGGAATATTAAATAATAGTAAAAATGGAATATTTGTGAATAAATTTGGAATTTTTTCTTATATAAATATTTCTAGCTTAGAATATAGTGTTAATCCAAATAATTCTATAAT
>DAIUEN010000006.1:5118-20463 GCA_036845085.1 Candidatus Nanopusillus sp. | reverse complement strand
TTATTAGAGTTGTTAAAGCCTTATGTATACATTATAAATTCTTTTAAGTATTATATCAAAGAATTAAATGGTTTGTACGAAGCTGAAAAAATTTTAGAGCTAAAAATTTATTTATCTTCAATAAATGATGAATTTTTAAACGTTCTAAAAAAAGATATGGTATTAATAATAAAAAATCTTTTGGAGAAATTGGAAAAATATAGTAGAGATAGTAAAAAATTAGAAGAAAGGATTTATGAAATAATTAATAAATACATAATATCTAGATCTAGCAATATAGATAGTAAAGAAGTTAAAGATGTTGTAAAATGGTTAAAATACATAGAATTTATTAAAATAGAAGATCTTACTATTAGTTTAAATCCCGAGGCTTTGCGTATAATCATGGAAAAACTTTCAAAGAAAAATATGTATAATCCTGTTGAATTAGATTATTACTTACAAGACATGAAAAAATACATAATATCTAATCTAGAAGAATCTATTTTACAGGATTATGAAAAATCTTTTTTAGAATTCAAAGAATCCTTAAGTAAATTCTATGCTGTTATGTCTCCTATAGAAAGATTAATAGATATTATGGGGGGAGTTTATAATAGCTTAATAAAAGAATAAACAAAAAATTTACTGAAATAAATATTTATACACTAGATAAAAAATAATTGCTGTTAAAATAACTCCAGGAATACCAAATAACATATTTGGATACATGTTAAATATCATTATTCCGAACATTGCAAATACTAATAGTGCTGTAAATATTCCAACAAGTGAAAATAGAAGTTTATTAATTTCTATTTCTTTATTTTTTATTTTATAGAATAGCAATAATAAAGATCCTAACAATAGCAAAGAACCTATGCTGCTATATAATTTTGTGTGATAGTGGGAAGAGCCACCCAATACTAACATAGGCGGATTTATAAAATATTGATACGCTAAATAAAAATTTATCCCTGCTAATACGGCTAATGATACAACAGACAAGAAATATATTATATCTATTTCGTATTCTTTGCACATTTTCTTTATTTAATAGAAAACTTTTATAATATTGATGGGACCGCGGGGATTCGAACCCCGGACCTCCGCCTTGTAAGGGCGGCATCATACCCCTAGACTACGGTCCCTTTAATTAAAATTATCGTGTAATTATTTAAAAGATTACTGATGACTGATATTCTATATTTCCAGTTTTTAGTGATATTATTATCTTGTTATTTTTAATATCTTTTTTTAAGGATAATATTCCTATATCCAAGTATATGTTTAATACATAGTATGAAAGTTCATTGTTATTTTCTGATAGTTGTGATAGTCTTTCTACGTCCAATATTTTTACATTTTTTAATGATAGAACTTCAAAATCTTGTATTGCTGAATTAATTTGAATATTCAGATTTATTTTGTCTTCTCCTAAATCTAAATAATTTATTTTTATAGTATACCCGAATTTTGAACATTCCAATCCCAATTTATCGCTAAAATTTCCTCCACCCAGTTTACAGAATGTTTCATATTCTTTTCTTAATTTATTAGTAATGCTCATATAAAATAAAATATAATTTATAAATTATAAGCCTAACTTTCTTCTTATTTCTGGATCTACTCTATCCAAAGACCATATATTTTTGAAATCTATTTCTATATCAGCTTCTAAGTTTAATTCCCTAATTTTCTCTTCAATTCCAGATAAAATCATTGGAATAAATGGGCAAAGTGGGGTTGTAGGTAAAAATACTATTTTGACTTTATTATTTTCAATTTTAATATCTTCTATCTCTCCAAGAGATATGATATCATATCCTATTTCTGGATCTATTACTTCTTTTAACTTGTTTTTTATCTCTTCGGTGCTTACCATTTACCAGTTTTTAGATAGGTAAATATAGACAAAGCAGCTACTGCTCCTTGAGCTGCAGAAGTTATTATCTGTTTAAATCCACATATTTGGTTTGTAACATCTCCCGCAGCAGCTAGTCCTGGTATATTTGTTTTTGAACATTGATCTACAATTATATTTCCATTTTTATCTAAGTTTACATTCAAATCTTTTACAATTTCGGATACGGGTGCTAAACCGATGGCTATAAATAGTCCATCTAACTTTAACGTAGATATTTCTCCGCTATTTACATCTTTTAATACAACTTCTTCTACTTTGCCATTTCCCTTTATTTCCACAACAACTTTATTTAATATAAACTTTACTTTTGGATTCTTTTTAATTTCTTCTATATACATTGGCTGTGCTTTAAATTCATCCTTTCTATGTATGATATACACTTCTTTAGCATGTTGTGCTAGTACTAAAGCATCATGAAATGCTGAATCCCCACCACCCACAACTCCTACTACTTTATCTTTAAATAAATAGCCATCACATTCAGCACAATAACTTATTCCTGGAAGATTTTCTCCAGGAACGTCCAATTTTTTTCTTTTTGAACCTGTAGCTATTATTACAGATTTAGAATATATCTCTTCCCCATTAGATGTTATTATCTTAAATTTTTCATTTTCTTTTTGAATTCTTACTACAGTTCTTAATAAAGTCTTTACTCCAAATTTTTCTGCATGTTCCTTAAACTTTTTTCCTAGTTCTATACCATTAATTTCTGGTAATCCTGGATAATCGTCTATCAAGTTTATTTGATTTAATAATCCGCCAATTTCTGTTGTAATAACCAATGTTTTTAATTTGTATCTACTGCAGTATATTGCTGCAGTATATCCTGCAGGTCCTCCCCCAACTATTACTACATCCCATTCTCTTTCATTTAGTATTTTTTGTTCTTCTTCAGGTAATTTACTAATTATAAATTTTGGTATCATTTTTGTTTATTTATATTTTCAAGTATTTTTTCTAACTTACTAGCAAATATTGATGTATCTACCATTCCTTCAAATCCTCCTAATACAGATCCATCTTGTGATAAAACTTCTATATGTGGTACTCCATAAACTTTAAATTTATCTGAAAGTTCTGGAAATTCTGTAGCTTCTATCATTATACTTCTTATGTTTTTATTAATCATTGCAAACTGATGAGAACTATGTGTCATATAGGGACAATAAGGACACGTTGGAGTTACAAATACAAATATATCTATTGGTTGGTTTATCTTTGCAATTTTCTTTGCTACGTCTCCACTAATATGAAATTCTTCTTTAGATGTATGTATTATATCTTCTAAAAATATTGGAAATTCTTCTCCAGCAGGTAAACCTAGATATATTATTCCTGGATATTTCTTAAATACAAAAAGAGGTCCTTTTCTATTTCCATATTTGTCAAAAACTAAGTTTCTATTTTTTAGTTCTTCTAATACATTGGGATCGCTAACATCTTTTATATCGAATTTAATCTTATCGGTTAGTTTCATAATTTCATCAGCTATTTCCTTTGCTATTTCACTAGTTTCTTTATTTCCATTATAATCCAAAAAAAGCTCTATTTCTACAATATTTTTTAAATTCTCTGAAAATATATCTTTTAGGGTTTTCCTATCCTCTTCCGAAAATATAGCCATCTATAATTATTTGTTGAGTACTATTTAAAAATTTAAAACATCGTTATACTTCTATAGAAGTTAATTTCCGGAGTTCTTTTAATGCCTTTATTTTCCAATACTTTCCAACCTTTGCTTCTTCTATAGCATTTTTTATTATTTCAGCTTCTTCTAACATTAGTTTTTTCTTTACATAATAAGGTTTTCCCGCTTTTGTACCGTGTGCGAATGTATAAATTATTGGATCCTTCCAAGATATTTCGCTTCCATATACTAAATTTGCGGTATATGCTAGAGCTCTTAATAATCCAGGTCCAACACCATTTATAGTTATTAAATCTTTAAAATTTTCTATAGTTCTATTTATATCTAAGGCTTTTAGGTATATTTTTTCTGGTATCTTTAAGTATTTTGGTAATTCTTGATATATTATTTTAATATTTTTTGTTTCGTTTTTGTTAAATATATGTTTTATAATGTTGCCTTCTCCTTTTAGTCTCACTACATATTTATAGATTTCTTCTTTATCTTTTTCATTGACTAATGTTACTATATCCTTTCTTAGATTTTCTGATTCTTTAGAAGAAAGATTTAAAGTTTTAGATTTTATTCCAAAACCTATTTGTGGATCATTAAAAAAATCTTCTGTATTTAACCAGTGAAATCTTCTAACTTTTTGTTCTTCTATAGACATCTTTTGATTTATTATTGTAAAGTTACCTTTTTCATCAGATAAAATAAAATGAAAATAAAGATTGTAACCATCTTGTAATAAGTAGTTATCAACTTTTGCAGATAATATAGATGCTTCTTTTAATTTATCTTTTAATTTGTCTTTTATATCTTTTTTTTCTAATTCACTAGTTATTTTAGAATTTTCTCCTTTTCCACCTAATGCTATTAACTCTAAGTTTTCTTCTTCTATTATCTCTTTTATTGCTTTGAGGACAACTGTAGTCATTCCAGAATAATTCCATTCAAATCCTAATAAACAAGCAAATGAATTATACCATAAAGGATTTGAAAACCTTTTAATTACTTCTTCAGATTTAAATTCAAATAACATCAATTTTAAAATACTTCTAGCTAATTCTTTAAGTTCTTTATAGTGAGGTATTGGTCCTTTAGCAAGTCTTAATTCTACATCACCAATTCTATCCATATTGATTAAATTTCTTGCAGCATTCCACTTTAAAATTTTTCATATCTTTTATAGTAGTAACTTCTTTTAGTGAAACATTATATAAACTATACGACAATATAATAATTGAAAGTATTAGAAATACAAGTCCTAACTGCTCTATAGAGATGGCGAAGAAAGATGATAGTAAAACAAGAAGTGGCGAAAGAAAGCTTATTCCACATCCGGCTAAACAACCTGACAGTCCAATTATTCCAAACAAGGAACCAGTAATAGTCATAATGCTTCTTTTTAGTTGTTTTTTAATATATACAATGTAGCAAGATAAAAAAGATAAGTTCAAAACCATTAGTATTATAAATAAAATAACCAAGATTTTCAAATATATTGGCATTAAAAATACAAAATTGATCATAAAGGACTGTAAATATAAATAACCTATAATAGACCAAACAAATAGAAACAAATAAGAAGATTTATTATTTTTAAATATTTCAATACACTTTGTCATAAAAATTAATATAATCTTCTACTTAAAAATTTAGCGGACCCGGGGGGATTCGAACCCCCGACCTACGGCTTAGAAGGCCGTCGCTCTATCCAAGCTGAGCTACGGGTCCAATAAAGATTTTATAAAAATAAATTTTAAATATTTTTAATAACTTTTTATAACCTCTGCAGTTATGTAAAATCCCGATTTAATTTTTCCTTCTAAAGTATGTTTAATTACTCTAGGTATCGATAAATCTTCGATATCTGTTTTTAATCCACGAAAGATATATGCGTTTTCATCTATTTTATAAATTTCTTTTATATGACAGTTCTGGTAATCCTTTGCTCCTTCATTTACTATAATTATACTCATATTTTTAATTTCTTTCGGACTTCTTACAATGCCCTGGTATGTTCCTGGTTTAATATTTGTATTAGAAATATTTACAGTTATCAGTGGACTATTGCTATATTTTATATCTATATTGGAATTTACTGGGATTATCATATACAATTTGTTTAACGTTTCTGTAACTTTTATAGTTGAAAGGTTCTTTGTATAAACTAAGCCAAAGCCTTCATGCCCAATGACATATTTAATACTTTCCCTATATGATTCTAAAACAGAATACTCCATATAACTATGTTTTGTGATTTTTTCATTTATATGTTTTTCTGATATTCCTATCGGATTCTTTGGTTCTAAAGATAATTTATAAGGGTTATGCATAGAAAATAAAAGGTATGGATATTATTATAATAGAAAAAAGTGGTGATAAGTTTGCTGTGGATGGTGATAAAAAAATATATAAGTTGAAATTACTTATTTCTGGTGAAACTGCTAATTTTATGAATGTTTTGAAAAGAACTATAGAAGAAGAAGTAAAGACATTAGCTATAGATACTGTAAACATAGTCTCTAACAGTTCTGTTTTGTGGGACGAGATGTTAGCTCATAGATTAGGATTAATACCATTTAATACTCCAGAAAACATAAAAGAAAAAGAAGTTAGATTATATCTAGATAAAAATACAAAAGGATTTGTTTATTCTGGGGATCTAAGATCTGAAAAAGAAAATGTATATCCTGTTTATAAAGATCTGCCGGTAGCATACTTAGAAGAAGGGCAAAAAATAAAGTTAGAAGCTATAGCTACTCTTGGTAGTGGTAAAGACCATGTTAAATATTCCCCAGCATATGTTTATTATTATAGAACTGCAGATTTAGTTTTGGAAGGAGATATAGATGAAGAAACTATCAAAAAATTAAAAAAAATAGGAGTTGAAATTAAAAAGAATAAAATAATAATTCCTAAAGAAAAGAAATATGATAGAACATTTTTGGATTTAGTAGAACAATTAGGAAATGGTAAAATAAAATTAGTTCCAAAAGAGGAATTTATATTTTACATAGAATCCTATGGTCAATACTCAGCTGATAAAATTCCCATATATGCAATAGAAGAATTAAAAAGAAAATTAAAAGATCTTATGAATGAATTAATAAAATAATGGACAAGAGACCAGACTACAAGATAATAGAAGAAAAAGTAAGAAAGTTATGGTATGAAGAAAAAAAAGACTTATTTTCTTTTAATATAAATTCCGATAATAATAAATACTTTATTATAGATTCTCCTCCACCATTTACATCTGGTGAAGCACATCTAGGTCATGCCTTAGAGTTTATCTGGTTAGATTTTATTGCTAGGTTTAAGAGATTAGAAGGATATAATGTTTATTTTCCACTAGGTTTTGATTGTCATGGATTACCTACAGAATTAAAAGTAATAAAGAAGATGGGGGTAAAAAAAGAAGATAAAGAAAAATTTTTGGCTGCATGTAGAGAATGGACATATAAACATATAGAATCTATGTACAAGACATTTCTTAGGCTTGGAGTTTCTATAGACTTAAATAAAATTTATAAAACAATGGATCCAAAGTATGAAGCTTTAGTTCAATATACATTAATAAAAATGTTTAACGAGGGTCTAATAGAGAGAAAAAAACATCCTGTGATGTGGTGTCCTAAATGTAATACTGCAATTTCTATGCAAGAAGCTGGTTATATAGAAAAAGAAGGAATTTTAGCTTACCTAAAATTACCATTAAAAAAGGAAAGTAAATATATTCTTATAGCAACCACAAGGCCCGAACTTATATATTCTTGTTCTGCTGTATTAATATCTAGGAATAAATATGTAGAAGTAGAAGGTAACGTTATAGTTTCTAGAGTATATGCCGAAAAAAATAACTTAAAAATAGTTAGAGAGTATGATTATAAAGAATTAGAAGGATTAGATGTAGCTATTCCATTAATAAATAGAGAGGTGAAGATTATTTCTGATGAAGATGTAGATTATGATTTTGGAACTGGGATAGTTTGGGTATGTACTTATGGAGATCCTTACGACATAAAATGGAAAGAAAAATATAATTTACCTGAAATTATATGCGTTGATGAACAAAGTAGAATAAAGTCGTCTATTGAAGAAATAAATGGATTAAAAACAGAAGAAGCTAGAATCAAAATTTTAGATTTATTAAAAGATTATGTTCATAAAGTAGAAAAAATAGTACACAAAGTTTTAGCTCATACTGAAAGATCCGATTGTCAATCGCCATTGGAATTAATTCCTAGAGAACAATTTTTCATAAAAATAAAAGACATTAAAGAAAAAATATTAAACTGGCAGAAAGAAATTGAGATCATACCAGAAAAAAATAGGCAGTTATTAATTGATTGGATAAATTCTATAGATCAAGATTGGAATATATCGAGAACTAAGATGATATGGGGATTGGCATTTCCTTTCTATGAAAAAGATGGAAAAATATATCCTATTAATGTTGAAGATTTGCCATTTGATCCTAGAATAGACAAGGAAAAAGTTAGAAAATATGATGGAAAGTTTTTTGAAGATGAAACTGTTGATGTCTGGGTAGAGTCTTCTATAACTCCAATAGCAATTATATTTTATGCTTTGGGAATAGATGACATTAAGAAAGGTTTTGAAGAATCTATAAAATATATACCAGTGGACTTAAGACAGCAGGGATATGAAATAATAAGAACTTGGTTATTTAGTACTATTGTTAGAACAAAGTTGTTAACAGGTAAAATACCATGGAAATATGCATTGATCCATGGTATGGTGTTAGATGAGAAGGGAATGAAAATGTCAAAGTCTTTAGGTAACGCTATAGATCCTAATGAAGTTATGGATAAATATTCTCCAGATGCTTTAAGATATTGGGCATTATTGGCTTCACCAGGAGATGATTATAGATTTACTTGGAAAGATATAGAATCTGGACAAGCTTTTATTATAAAGCTATGGAATATTGGTAGGTATATAGAATTAAATATTAAAGAAAAGCCTAAAAAAATATCTAAATTGGCGGAAGAAGACAAAAAAATTATAGAATTGTTGAAATATACTATAGAAGAATCAATAAATTACGTTAATAAATTTAGATATTCAGAATATGTTAAATTATGGAGAAAATTTGTATGGGAAGATTTTGCTAATAATTATCTTGAAAAGTCTAAAGATAGAATAAAAAACGGTGATGAAACTGCTAAATATCTTTTATATAATATATATAAAATTATTTTAATAATGTTACATCCAGTTATTCCATATATAACTGAATACATATACCAGGAATTATATAAGGAAAATAAGATTATAATTGAAAATAAAATAAGTGAAATACTAAATCTAATACAATTTGAAACCCTCTGCTAGATTTTTTAGTTTCTCATAAAAATCTTTGGCTTTTACAACTGACGATGATAATAAAACACCTTCTGCTCCATACCTAATGGATTTTTCTACATCTTCTTTATCACTTATTCCAGCTCCAATTAGTATTTTTGGTCTACTATTTGTAGATTTTATAATTTCAACAGATTTTGTTATTATTTCTGGCTTTATTTTTGCTAAAGATATACCAGTTCCTATTAATTCTGGAGGTTCTATTGCAATATATTCTGGATCAAACTTTGATATAGCAGCTCCTACTATAGGATTATTTGCACATGCTAAAATTTCTAAGTTTATTTCTTTTCCAATATTTATTATTTTTTCAATATCTGAGATTTTTAATTGTTTTTCAGAATGATTAATTATTGTACCATGTGCCCCTGCTTCTTTTACAGCTTTTGCTAGTATATGTCCTGTATGAGCTCCGGGAAGTATTGGATCTATATGTTGTGCGAATATTTTTACATTTCTAGCATTTTGTGCTAAAAGGAAAATATCAGTCGGCTGTGGTGCTAATATTATCTTAATATTATATTCTTCATAAATTTTTTCAGCAGCTTCTAATAGAAGTAACCCCTTTTTTCCTATTACCTCTTCGTAGGCCTTTAAATTTATTACTATCATCATAATTAAAAATGCTGTTTAATATATTTAAATTTTAATATAGAGTAATTAAAAATGAGTAAATGGCATTCTATGACCATAGAAGAGATATTTAAAGAATTAAATACTTCTAAAGATGGTCTAAAAGAAGATGAATATTTACAGAAACTAAAAAAATATGGAAAAAATAAAATAGAAGGAAGAAATGAATTTTTAGATGTGTTAATAGAAGAATTTAAAAACAAATTTTTGCTTATGTTTGTATTTGCTGCAGTTTTATCTTTTATATTTAAAGGGTTTTATGAAGGGATCTTCATTTTGTCTTTTGTATTTATATATATTTTATTTGATTTATATCAGCAATATAGATCAATAAAGGTTATAAAAAGTTTAGAAAAAAGTTTAGAAAAAAAATGTTTGGTCATCCGGAACGGAAAGAAAGTTATTGTTAATTCTGAGGATTTAGTTCCAGGAGATATAATAATATTAAGATATGGGGAGAAAGTACCTGCAGATATTCGTATAATAGAGTCGGAGGATCTTTTAGTTGATGAAAGTTCTTTAACTGGAGAATCAGAGCCAGTACATAAATATAATACTGTTTTACCAGAAAACGTTCCTATAAGCAATATGTCTAATATGCTATTTTCAAATACTTTCATACTCAAAGGATATTGTCTTGGTGTTGTGGTAGAAACAGGTTTAAATACATATTTTGGAAAATTGTATAAAAAATTAAAAGAAGAAAAACTAGAAAAGACAGATCTTCAGAAAGAGATCGATAAATTTGCTGGTACAGTTTCTATAATTATTTCGATATCTATTTTATTCATATTCATAGCTACAATATTGAAACATACATTTACTATAATAGATGCAATAATATTTTCTATTGCTTTAACTTTATTAATGATTCCTGAAGGATTACCAATAGCATTGATATTGATATATACCTTAAGTTTGGATAAACTACGAAAAAAGAATGTATTTGTAAAAAGTCCAAAAGTTATGGAAGATATAGGTCATGTAGAAGTAATTTTATCAGATAAAACAGGGACTTTGACTCATAATTCCCTAGTAGTTTCGGGTTTTTATTATAATGGATTATTATACACTATAAAAGATAATCAAGTATTGAGAGAGAATTTTTTCGTCGATAAAAAAGAATACATAAACTTCTTAGAGTATATATATAATACACTGGATAAAGTTAATTTGTTAGAAGGTCACTTTTTTGATCCTGTTGATAAAGCTATATATAATATATCCAGTAATGAACAATTAAATCTACATGAAAAGATTAATGTTAGATATTTTGATCCTTTTAAAAAATCTTCTTCTGTTATAATAAAAAAAGACAATAAATACGTTTTAATACAGAGAGGGGCTTTAAGATCTGTACTTAATTCATGTTCTTACATATTTATAAATAATAAGATAGAGAAGATAGAGATATATAAAGATCATATATTAAATTTAAATGAAAAATTATCCAAAAGTGGTTATAAAATAATAGCCTTTGCCTACAAAGAAAGTTTTGATATTGATAAAGATGAAAAAAATTTGATATTTTTAGGATTTTTAATTTTAGAAGATCCTATAAGAGAAAACCTTAAGGAAAGTTATGAAAAAATAAAAGAATTAGATGTAGATTTTTATATATTAAGTGGAGATGATCCTTTTGTTTGCCAATTTGTAGCTAATAAAGTAGGAATGAATACCGAATTTTTGATGGGGGAAGAAATAAAGAAAATGTCTGATGAAGAGTTATATGCTAAACTTCAGAAAGTAAAGATTATAGCTAGGGCAGATCCATATGATAAGTACAGAGTTGTAAATTTGTTCAAAAAATATGGAAAGAAAGTTATGTTTATTGGTGATGGCATGAACGATGCAATATCTTTGAAATCTGCTCATGTAGGGGTCAGTTTATTCTCTGCTACAGATATTGCTAAAGAGTCCGCAAATGTAATTTTAATGGATAATAGTTTATCGGCAGTATTGCACCTAATAGAAGAAGGTAAAAGAGTAATATTTGTTTTGAAAACTTACTTATTAGTTATGGTTTCTGCTATGTTTGGTGCTTTTATTTTAGTTACCATTAACTATTTTATATATGATTCTATAACTTTTACTGCAATACAGATATTAATTTTGAACTTAGTTATAGAAACCTTAACATCTTTGCTTGTGGGAGAAGGTAAAATCATGGATGAAAAAGTTTTAAAAGAAAAGTTTGTTCGTATAATCGACAAAAATTTTGTATTTGAATTATTAAGAAATTCTATATTTATTGGGATAACATCATTGACTGTATCACTAGCTACAAATTACGATTCATTTTCAACCATGTTGTTTTTAATGACATCTCAATATGTTTTATACATATATTATCAGAAGAAATATAAGATAGATTTTACTAGCTCGAAAAATTATTACATATCTTTAATCATAGCAGTTATTATATTATTAATATTTACTTTACCGGCTTTGAATGCTTTATCTAAGTTATCATTACCAACGTTATTTAACTTGGGTATATATATAATAGAAACTATATATTTCTATATTATATTAATGATATTATATAAGGTAGAAAAATCAGCGGTATCTGAACATCATCATTAGTCAGCAACTCTGACCCTACATCATTATAAATATTTTTACTAAGATATATTTAAATGAAGCAACTACCAAAAATAACATTTATTTTTCCAATATATAAAAAAAGTGAATACCTAATCCATAATATTCAAAAAATATTAGAAGATAAGTATCCTTCAGAATTAAAAGAAATAATTATTTCTATAGATATGCCAGAAGAAGATTTTAAAAAAGCCTTAGATATTCTTAAAAACTTTAAAAACGTAAAGATAGTTATATCCTATGTAAGAAGGGGTAAAGTAAATGCTACAATGGAAGATTTAAGATATTCAACCGGTGATATAATTATTTCTGTAGATTCTGATGCTAAAATAGAAAAAATAGACTTATATAAGTTGGTAAATGAATTAGAAGAAGTAGATATACTAGATTTTTATAAAGAAATTCTTCCTTCTAATTGGATTGGAAAAGTCATGTATATGGAATATATGTTATATTATCAATATATAGGATATTTTGTAAATAAATATAAAAAGAGTATAACAATGAATGGTGGCGCCTTTGCAATAAAAAGAGATGTCTGGGAAAAAGTTGGAGGATATAGTAAAGTATATGTAGAGGATATAGATTTATGCTTAAAAGTTATGGGTGTTAAAGGAAGAATAAAGGTATCTGATGCAATCTTTGTTAGTATAAAACCCTTAGATAATTTAAGTCAGCTAATTAGTCAAAAAATTAGATGGACTTTTTCTATAATCGAAGTGATTAATTATCATTTTAAAGATATTGTGGAAATATCTGTTAGATATCCATTATTGATAATATCTTTTATAGGTATTATTTCGATACCTTTTATTTTTTGGCTTTATTTATTAATATTTTTACCTATAAACTATATATATGTAATTGGAAGTAATTTATATAATTCGATGGTGGGATTAAGCCCAATATATCTGTTAGTATTTTCTCCTTTTGATATATATCGATTTTTATACTTTATTTTCTCAATTTTAGCTCTCATATTTACACAGTTTATTTTTATATTAGTTCTGGATGCTATAAAAAGAAAAAAAGTATTCAACCTGGTATATTATCTTCTTTTTGTTACTTTTTATGTGCTATTATATGATATAGCTCTTATATATAACTTTTTGTATTATTTAATATTCGAAAGGGCTCCTATTAAAAATTGGAAAGTATAATATGGATATATATATACTAGGTACTTCTGGAACTTTTCCTACAAAAGATAGAAATCATCCAGCAATCTTTATGAAATATCAAAAATATGGACTTTTGTTTGATTGTGGAGAAAATACTCAAAGGCAATTTAAAATCATGGATCTATCTCCTACAGACATAGATTATGTATTTATTACTCATTGGCATGGAGATCATGTTTTAGGACTCCCTGGAATTTTATTTAGCTTGAATAATATGGAATACAATAGAAGACTTAATATTGTTATTCCTAAGGAATATGAGGATAATTTTTATCAAATATTAAAAGGTTTTAATATAGAACTAAATTTTGAAGTCAATATTATTTATGCGAAAAGTGGAAAGATTGTAGAAACTGAAGATTTTGAAATATTCGGTATAGAGAATAAGCATTCTATAGTTGCGTATTCTTATTATTTTAAGGAAAAAGATAAAATAAAACTAGAAAAAGAAAAAATTAAAGAATATGGTTTATCTATAGACCAAATTAAAAAATTAAAGTCTGGACAAAAAATAAATGTTGGAAGAAGAGAATTAGATTATACCTATTTTGGTTATTTAAGAAAGGGAATAAAAATAACCTATATTACAGATACTATATATTTTGATAATCTTGTAAAATTTGCAGAAAATAGTAATATATTAATTTCAGAATCTACTTTCTTTTTTCAACCAGAATTAGCTAAAAAACATTATCATATGGACTTTTTAGAAGTTGTTGAATTATTTGAAAAAAGTAATTCAGATATTCTTCTTTTAACACATATTAGTCAGAGATATGAAAAAGAATTGGAAAATATAAGAAATAAGGTTGAAAAAGATAATATTTATATACTAAAAGACTTTGATAAAATAATTATTAACAAAAATAAAATTTTTATTAGGGATAAAGTTTATTATTTTGATGATAAATCTGGAAAAATTTTAAGATTGTAAAAGCCTTTTTAGTTCTTCTTGAAGCTCTTTTAATTCTTCTGTTATTTTGTCAACGTATTCTTTTATGCTGATATTTCCATTATTTGCTTGTTGAATATTTGTGTCTGTTTCTTTAGATTTTCTTTTCCTCTTTTTTGGTTTTATATCTATTTCCTCAACCAATGATTCTTTCTTTGTTTGTTTATACTTTATTAGGTTTTCTTCTTCTATTTTTTCTGTATCAACATTTGGCAATAGTTCTTCAATCTCCTTTATTAAGTTTAAAGTTACGTTTACTCTATTTATTAAGTTATTTATAATATTGAGATTCTTTTCATGATCTCTAATTTCTTTTAGTATCTTGTATAATCTTATGTATATCTCTCTTTTTGCTATTAAAAGTTTCCTTTTAATTATGTGTGGATTTGAAATACCAACATATACATAATCTTCTGCCATTTTAATTTATGCGCCAGCCGGGATTCGAACCCGGGTCACGGGCTAGGCAGGCCCGCATCCTACCACTAGACTACTGGCGCTATTTCTATATTTTTCGTTCATTTTACTTTTAAATTTTATTCTAATAGGTCCAATGCTTCATTTATCTGATTCTTCGCCTCTTCTAGCTTTTCTCTAGCTACCTTTAAGTCTTCTAATTTTTTACTTTCTCTTTCTTTTATTTCTAATAGTCTTTTTTCTATTTCAGTGAAGTTTGATTTTAAGTTATCTAATAACTCTTTTAACTTTTTATAATCTTCTATTTTTATATATATCTCTTTTCTTACCTCTGTTTTAACTTTTTCAGTTTCTTTGATCTTATTTGTTTTTTCTTCTTTTATAGTTTTTGGTGTAACTTGTTGTTCAATTAGTTTATTTTGTAATTGCGCTTGTGGTTGAGCTGGTGGAAGGAGCGGATTGTTCTGTTGTTGCACTGGTTGTGTCTGCATAAAAGGATCTTTTTGTTGTTGTGGTGCTAGTGGAAAACTCTGTTGCTGATTTCCATAAAATTGTGCAAAAGGATCTGCAACATTCTGTTGTTGCACTGGTTGTGTCTGCATAAAAGGATCTTTTTGTTGTTGTGGTG
>DAIUEN010000006.1:0-5018 GCA_036845085.1 Candidatus Nanopusillus sp. | reverse complement strand
GATTTCCATAAAATTGTGCAAAAGGATCTGCAACATTCTGTTGTTGCACTGGTTGAGATGCTGGGAAAGGCATTCCGACATTATCGATATTACTTCTATATGCATTCAAGTCGTCTATCATATTGCCATATCCTACATTACTTTCCATTGGTGGTGGCGCTGTTTTTTTCTTAAATAAACTTACCATACTACTTTAATAATTTTTTGATATTTAAAAATATTTTATACCTATATAGTTATGTTATTACTATAGCCGGTTTAGTTGGTAAAGCTCTAAATCTTTTTGGTTCATCACTATCTTCTTCTTTTTCTATTATAACTTCGCAATTGAATTCTTTTGAAAAATATTCTTTTGATTCTTCTAAAAGTTTTACTACATCATCATATTCTAAAAAGTTGTCTATCAAAGATAAATTATTTTTAACTTGTAAAATTATATTAGAGTAATTTGAATATTTTTTTAATGCGCTATCAAAGTCTTTATTTTCTATAATTTCTTTAAATATTCTGAATTTTTCTTTGCTAGCTATTATTAGTTTGATATATGTAATTTTATTCTTTTTTAATAAGTTTTTTATTCTGTTAATATCTTCTCTAACTTCCCGTACGAATTTTTCATATTTAAATATCTTTTCGTCATATTCTTTAATTTTGGGCCATAATAAATTTAGAGGATCTTTTCCTATCTTTTCAAGCAATTCAGAAATAATATGTGGAACTATTGGATATAAAAATATAGCTTTATACTCTATGTATTTGTTTACTATTTCTCCATTTATTTTGTTATAAGATCTTTTTAGATACCATTCAAAAGAATTATCTAATTCGAATATCTTATTTACAACATTTATATAGTTCAGTTTTTCATATTCTTCTTCAATTTCTTTTCCTATTCTATTTAATTCATTTTCAAACCATAAATCTACATATCTATATTCTAATTTTTTATGTTTGTTATAGTTTTCAGTAGCAAAGCTATAAAAAGATATCAAATACTTTTGTATAAATTCAGATTTTCCCAAATCTATTTTAGAATCTTCATAAGAAGAATTAGAAGACATTGCTATTATAAATCTTATTATATCTGCAGAATAAATTTTTATAGCGTTTCTCATAGAAATATAATTTCCTAAAGATTTAGACATTTTTCTTCCAAGAGCATCTACAGCATATCCATTTATAGCTATGCCTTTAGGCCATTTACTTTTGTCGAATAATGCTACATGATGAAATATGTAAAATACAAGATGATTTGGTATAAGATCCTTCCCAGAGCTTCTCAAATCTACAGGATACCAGTATTCGAATTCTTCTTTCATTATTTTTGCAATATTTCCATATTTGTTTATTATTTCTTTTTCATCTCCTTTGCTTAAAAATATATAATCAAATAGATCGTCTTCTATTTTATTTGGATCAATTTCTTTTATTAAATGAGCAATTGTGTAAAAAGCCATATATATAGTAGAATCTGATAATGATTCAATTATCCACGATTTGTCCCATGGTAAGTAAGTTCCTAATTCATTTTTACTATGAGTACATGCCCAATCTCTTAGCCAATCTATTTTTTGATGAAATTCTTGTTTGGCATATTCGGGATAAAATGTCATATTCTCTACACATGCATGTGCTAATTTTTTCCATGTAGGATCCGAATATTTTAAAAACCATTGATTATCTATTATTTTAATTATACAAGTATTTCCATATCTTGATTCAAATCTTGGCTTTAGTGTGTAATGTATTTTTGCAATAT
Source organism: Candidatus Nanopusillus sp. (assembly GCA_036845085.1). Lineage (GTDB taxonomy): Archaea > Nanobdellota > Nanobdellia > Nanobdellales > Nanobdellaceae > DAIUEN01. The sequence continues at coordinate 3,259 of DAIUEN010000006.1, read as the reverse complement.
TGTTTTTTAAAAATTTTTCTGAAATTTTTTCTTTAGCATCTGATAATTTCATACCATTGTATTCATTAAAAATATCTGTTAATACTCCATTATAATATTCTAGAGAATATATTTCTTTAGTAGCATTATCTAATTTTTCATATTCTTTTTGATTATTAATATTCATTTTTTCTACAATTTCTTTTGCCGGTATATTATATCCAGGTACTTTAAATAAAACTTTCATTTTGTTTAAACATTTTTCTGCAATATCTTTGTATTCTGTATTGAGTAAATCTCTGAGCGCTATATAATCATATGGAGCATGAGCTGGTACTGACATTACAATTCCACTTCCAGTTGTAATATCTACAAATTCTGCAGGTAATATTGGTATTTCTTCATTTGTTAATGGGTTAATGCAAACTTTTCCTATCAAATCTTTGGTATTAACATCTTCTATTTTTTCAAGTTCATATCCTTGGCCTTTGAATTCTTCAACAACTATTGTATTTGGTAAAATTAATTTAGTTTCAGTCTTTTTTTCTAGATATACAGAATATTTACCATTTGGATTTATCCATATATTTGTGACTCCATATAATGTTTCTGGTCTTAATGTAAATGCGGGTAGAATAATATCGCTGTCTTTTATTTTAAAGAGTATTATATATCCTTCTGTAGGTACTATTCCAGCATATTCATCTGGTCTATCGTGATCACCTACTGGAATATTTGCTACAGGATCATATACTACTGGATGTTTACCTGTAACTATAAGATTTTTTTCTTTAAGTTTTTTATATTGCCATTCTATAAATTTATTATACCATGGATGTAAATAGGTTGTATAAAATTCCCTTCTCCAATCTATAGAGCATCCTAAGCTTTTTATATCTTCTCTAGCTTTTTCTATAAAATACATAGACCATCCTACAGGATCTTTTAGTTTTTCTATATCTTCGTCAGAAACCCCTTCTTCTTTTAGTTCTTTTATTATTTTTTGATCTCCGTTTTTTAATCTTAAAGATTTTGCAACAATTGGCGAGCCGGTAAGATGAAATGCTTGTGGAAATAGTACATTGTAACCTTTCAGTCTTTTGTATCTGGCTATAAAATCTACCCTAGATAATGATAAAGTATGACCTAAATGTAAAAATCCACTTACGTATGGATATGGAAATGTAATAAAAAATTTTGGTTTATTTTTGTCCGGAATAGAATAATATACAGACTTTTCTTCCCATATTTTTTGCCATTTTTTTTCTATTTCCTTGAAGAATTCTATATAACTTTTGCTCATAAAGATATCTAGGTATAAAAATGCTTTTAAAATATTCCTATATAAAAGATGAAATGGCCTATAATAAAAAATATGCTGATTGGAGCAAAAAGATTTGGATTGATATATTAGCTCCACAACAAATATTTAATGAAATGAAATTAGGAGAAACACCAGTTAATAAGGATAATATAGAAAATGTTCTTGGAAGGACTGTAGAGTTAAATGCAGCGTTTATTTTAAACAATTTTAAATATCAAAACTATAAAATTAAGTTTAAAGTAACAAAAGTTAGTGGATTAAGAGCTTATAGTGAGATAGTGGAATTAAGTTTATATCCTGCATATGTTAGAAGAATTACTAGAGTGGGTACATCGAAAATAGATGATTCAATAGTTTTTAGCACTCAAGAGGGATTTAAAGTTAGGGTAAAACCTTTAGTTATAACACACGGAAAGGCTCATAGATCTCAAAAACACGAAATAAGGATGCTGTATAGAAAATACTTACAGGAAAAAATAACAAGTTTGAAATATTACGAACTTATAGAAAAAGTATTAAACTATGATCTACAAAATGAAGTTAAACCAATATTAAACAAAATATTTCCAATAGAAAGAGTAGAAGTTAGAAGAATTATTCTGTTAACTCCTATATTGCAAAAGGAAAAGATAGAAAATAAGTAATATTATTATTTTTTTATTTCTATCATAAAACCTTTCAAATATTCTAATTCCTTATGGGGGAATATTATTTTGTGGTCTAATGCTTGGTGGAATTTATATACAAGTTCAAATTTCTTGTTCTTTCTTCTTATTAAAGTTCTTAAAATAGAATAAAATTTTTTTTCACTAAGATCCTGAGAACAAGAAAAAGATATCAAATATCCTTCTTCTATTAAGTCTATAGCAATAGAATTTATTAAAGTAATGCTTTTTATTCCTTTATCATACGAATCTGCCAATAAATCTGGAGGATCCAATATTATTATATCAAATTTTTTATTTTCTCTGTATAAACTCTTTAGTACATCATAAGCATTTCTATTTATTACTTCATAATTATCAATATTATTAAGTTCTAAATTTTTTTTTAATACTTCTACAGCTTTTTTATTTTTTTCTATAAAATACCTTTCATCAGCATTAATCATAATACCGAAAGAACCAGTATATGAAAAAACATCTAATACCCTAGTTCCATATATATCTTTCAATATTTTTCTATTTTCTCTTTGATCTAAAAACCAACCAGTTTTTTCTCCATTTATTATATCTACGTAAAACTTATATTTATACTCTTCTATAATAGTTCCTTTTAAACTTCCATGCAGAAATCCCTCCTTGGGTAACAATTTTGATTTTTCTCTTTGTTTTCCAATACTTTTTTCGTATATAGTTATATCATGTCCAAATATTTTGATTAGAGCATTTTTAATTAGATCTATATTTTTGTCAAAAAATATATTATTATTTTGAATTACAAATATGTTATTATATCTATCTATTATTAACCCAGGAAGGAAATCAGATTCTGAATATACCAATCTATAATGATTTTTATAGTTTATTACATTTTCTCTAAATTTTCTTGCTTTTTCTATTTTTTCTATTATATGATTTTCGATATCAAATTCTTTCTCGTATGAGATTATTCTTAAATAGTTATAATCGTCTTTTGGATTGATAGTTCCATATCCAAGAAATAAACCATTATACTTTATTTTAACTATTTCTCCAGGTTCTACTTCTATATTTTTTATTGAATTCTTTGGAAATGTCTGTCTACCTTTTTTAATTTCTCTATATACTCTGTTAGAAACGTTGATTGTCTTATATTGCATGCTGTACAGATAAGATCAAATAGTATAGGGCTAAACTAGTATGATTTGTTTTTGCATAGTATTCTCCCAATTTTAAATAGTTGTACGAGGTGATAGAAAAACCATATTTATTATAATAATAATAATTTAATTTTCTAATAGACTCTATGCTATAA
>DAIUEN010000005.1:0-26134 GCA_036845085.1 Candidatus Nanopusillus sp. | reverse complement strand
TAGTAGCTATGATAATAAACGGAGTAAATATTACTACACCTATTATATTATATGCCGTTTCATTTAAAAATAATACCTATATTATGACTGAAAAATTAGGAATAGAATACTTACCTTGGTATATTATTGCTGATAGTTCAAATAGATATTATAATGAATATATGATTTTGTCCGAATTATATAAATTACATCATTCAAACATATTTAATGTAAATTATATACTTTCTTTAAGAGAAGATGGTTATAAAAAAGTTAGAATTGAATATATAGAATTAGAAAAATTTGAATATATATTCTTAAGAAGTATTTTAACCTATAAAGAATTAAAAAAATATTTAGAAATAGTAGAAAAAGTAATAAATAAATATAAAGATGTATGTAACAGAGAAAAAAGTTATTATAATTGCTTAGAAAGAATGATATTATTAATGATAAATGATTTGCGTGGATTGGAAAAAGAAATTTTTGGTGCTGTACTTTCGTTATATATTCATGGTAAAGATAAATTTTCTCTTATAAAGGAAGAAAAATATAGAGAAATAGAAAGCTTATTTGAGGAAATTATTAAGAAAAGAGAATATAAAACTCAGAAAATTATATTAATGTAAAATATATAAGTCTTTCTAGTTCATTCTATTTAATGGCAATTGATTTAAAAAGTTTATGGAAAAATGAAGATTGGATAGCCTTTTGGATATCCTTTATAATATTCGTATTAAGTATATATTCCTTTTTTGGTTGGCTACCCAAAATAAACGCATTATCCATTTCTCTTAATAAAATTTTTACTCTATTTTCAGAATATAATTATCTTGGAGCTTTTTCTATATTATTACTTTACATTTTTACATTAATAATATTGTCTATAGGAGCAAAAGCAATGAATATTAACCTAAAAGACTTTACTATAGGATATACTATAATATTTTTTGCCTCCTATTTTATATGGATAGTTTCCCACTATTTATATATTTATTATTTAGTCCCTCTACTATCTAAATTTTTAAACGTTAATGCATTAATAAATATATCTTCAGATATTGGTTATATTTTTGCTCTAATAGCTGGATTAACAATAAGTACCCTAATAAAAAATCTCCCAAAACCCTTAGAAGTCGCTTCTAAATCTTTTTGGTATATCAAAATAGGAATATTAATAATAGCTGTATTGGTATCTGTAGATATATTAAAAAATTCCTTTTTCCCCGCTAATTTAATAGAAGCTATATTTATCTTTGCTTTGATTTACATAATAATTGCTTGGTCAATAAGTTTCTATATATCAAGTAAAATGAAAATTAGCAAAGAAGAATCTTCAATAATAGCCTCTGGTTCTGTTGGTACATCAATTTCATCTATTATAATTTCTTCAGAATTATTTAAAGCTCCACCAATGATAATAGGAATTTTATCGTCTATATTAGTAGCATTGTCTACGCTGAAACTATTGATTTTACCATTCATAGGATATATATTATTAAAAGATTATCCTATTGTTGCTAGTGTCTGGATAACATCTTCACTAAAAACAGATTGCACTGCTGTTTCTGGAGGACAGATTTTAGATACTCTTATTTCATCAAATAGACCAGAACTCCAAAATTTAATATTATATACCTCTATTTTATCAAAAATAGCTATAGATTCTTTATTGATATTATGGATATTTATACTATCTCTAATATTTTACTCAAAAGAAGAGAAAAAGTCATCTCCAATTTATTTTATATATAAGATTCCAAAATTCGTAGTAGGATTCAGTATTTTATTTTCTATCTCAATATTTCTACAACTTGTATTGAAGATGGATATTTCAAATACATATATTCAACTAGATTCATTTAAGCAATTATTCTTTTTAATAACTTTTTTTTCTATCGGATTATCTACCAATTTAGAAAGAATAAAAAAAATAAAAACCAAAAAAATAATATTGGCATTTTTAATAACTTGGGTCACTTCTATGCTTATAAGTATAATATTGTCTTTATTGATCTTCAGCAATATGACTTTAAATATAGAGGAAGATATATATATGAGTCACTGTGAGATATCCAATTTATTAATTACTATTAGATAAGTATTAAAAATTATAAGGTTAAAAATTATTCTATGGACAATCTAGATAAAATATTATATGATAAATTTGAAAAGTACTTAATATTAGTTATATTACTGACTTTTAAAGATGGGCTAATAAATAAGAGAATGAAAGAAGAAATTCGCAGAAGGGTGAAAATAGATAAAGAACTATCGTTTTATTATTTATTAGATTATATAACATTAAAAAAGCTAGAATTTTCATATTATATAAATATGGATATTATGAAAAATAGTAAAGAAGAAATAATTTTAGATCTTTCAGAAAATATAAAAAATGAAGATTATAATAACCGTACTATAAAATATATACAATTTTCATTATTAATATTGTTACAAAAAATATTGGAAGAACGCATAGATTTTCATTTATTACCTTATGCTTATGGAAAAAGAGCTTCTGAATACATAATAAAAATGACGAGAAATAGAAATAATATAAATAAAAATATAAATATAGCTAAAATTATAGAATTTTGTTTCATATCCTTTTATAATGGATTAATAGACGGAATATCTAAATATACAGACCCAAAAAGAATAAAGTACTTAAAAGAATTATATTACGTCCAGAATATGAAAGAGTATATTAATAATATAAAAAAACTTTTAACTGATTTGGAAAGAGACGATTTTGACAAAATGCTTAGTAACACTTTAGAGATAATAAAAAAAGAAAATAAATTTTTTAAAGAAATTTATGAACATGGAAAAAATATCGGAGAGATTGTTGGCATGTACTTTAAGGAACATCCTAGCCTAAGGGAAGAAGTATCATTATACATAAAACTATACAGTAGATAAAAAATATATACGTTTTTTATATTACCGTTACGCTCTTTGCTAGGTTTCTAGGTTTATCTATCGGTAATTTTTTCTCTTTTGCTATATAATATGTTAACATTTGTCCTATTATAACACTATATAGAGAGAAATTTGGATATTCTGATGGTACATCAAATTCTCCAGGAATATCAATAACCTTTCCTCCTCTAGCTAAAACTTCTTCTATATTTATTTTAATTTCTTTATCCCAAAAAGGATTTAAAGCTATAATATTAGTTTCTGGTTCTACTAAAGCTAGTGTTCCATGCTTTAGTTCTCCAGCTGGTAAGGCTTCGGCATGTATATAAGATATTTCTTTTAACTTAAGAGCAATTTCTTGAGCTGAGTAATAATTAATTCCTCTTCCTAATATATAAATATCTTTTATATCTTTAAGTTTTTTAGCTATTATCTTTATTTTTTCTTCATTATTTTCAATAATTCCTTTAATATCTTTTGGGATTTTGCTTATATTTATATCCATTCCTAGTTTTTTTGCAATATAGAAGAAAGTTATTACTTGATTGGTATATGTTTTTGTAGCAGCTACACTTTTTTCAGGACCTGCTTTTATTTCTATAGATAAATCAGATAGTCTTTGTATTGTAGAATATGGAACATTTACTATAGATAACACATTTTTAACTTTACTTTTTATTTCTTTTAGAGCTAAAATGACATCCATTGTTTCTCCAGATTGTGATACAGCAATAACTAAAGTATCTTTATCATATAAATCTTCTTTATATTCTGATGCTAAAATAGAATATGCTTCATATCCTAGTCTTCTTAATAAATGCGAACCTATCAAAGAGGAATTATATGAAGATCCTGCAGCAATAAATAATATTTTTTCAGATTCATTTATTATACTTATAAATTTATCAACAACATCGTTTTGTTCGGTATCTAAAGAATCAATTAATATTTTAGAAACTATTGGTTGTTCATAAATTTCTTTTATCATAAAATGTTCAAATTCTTTATCTACTTCAAAATTTATCCATTTTAGTTTCTTTATATCTTTTTTAATTTCTTTTCCTTCTTTATTATAGATCTTTATCATCATTTTTACTTTATATCTATTTCCAACCATTCATAATCATCCAATACTATTACATCTTGTGTATCATCTAAAAAAGCATATACATCTGATGCTATATATATTTTATCGTCTTTTAATCCTAGTACTAAAGCACTCTTATTTTTTATTACTAATAGTTTATTTTTATTTTTTATATAAACTAAAACTGCATATGTACCCTTGAATTTTTCGAATATTTCTTTTACAATATCTTTGATATTTTTACCATTACTTAATCCATCTTCTATCCAATGGGCAAATATTTCAGAATCTGTTTCAGATATAAATATATGACCTCTTCTTATTAAATAATCTTTTAATTCTTTATAATTTTCAATAGTTCCATTATGTATTACATAAATTTCTTTTCTACAATCAAAATGAGGATGAGCATTAATATCATTAACTTTTCCATGTGTGGCCCACCTTGTATGTCCTATGAATATATTTATTTCTTTTTTTAAGTCTTCTTTATCAATATATTTTATAATATTATCAATGTCTCCTACTTTCTTTATTATAATACCATTATTAGTTAAAAAACCAACTGAATCATATCCTCTATATTCTAATCTTTTTAACCTTCTTAATCCTTCTTCTAGTTTGAAACTATTCTTAGATATTATACCCAATATTCCACACATAATAAAGTATTATTCAAAGTTTTATTTTAGTATTTCTCAACAATATATTTTAGAATTTGACCTATTTAAAATATATTTTTAAGTATATACTAAAATAAATATTTTATGGAAGCTGTATTAAAGGATAACAAAGGATACTTTACTAAAGAAATATCGATACTAAATGAAATAGAAAAGAAAATATTAAAAATATGTACAAATGGAAAGACCTTTTCAGAAATAAAAAGAGAATTATCCATTTCAGACCAGTTATTAAATTATTATTTAAATAAAAAACTAAAAAATTTTTTAGAAAAGCATTATATAAATAAAAAAACTATATATAAATCAAAAAAAGCTTATTACATTATAATAGATGATACTCCAGATTTCTACTTAGAAATAAATACAAAAAAAGATCTTCAACCATTTATTGTAGACAACATGTTAAATTCAATAATTGTAGTTGGTTCTCCGGACCCTCATGGTCCATTTTCTGCAAGATCAAGGGATTCTCACTATGTAGGTTTTTTAATGTCATATTTGGGAAAATTTTTTGATAAGAGTAAATATTCTAACTTTATTAGACTAGATACAGATATTATAAATGAAAAACTATTTGACGAAAACCTTGTAATAATTGGAGGACCTGTAACAAATATAGTAACCTATAAATTAAATACCAGTCTTAAAGTAAGATTCTTACAAGAATATAACTGGGATATATATTCTGAATTTTCAGATAAAAGATATTCAGATGAAACTGTTAGTATTATAGCAAAAGTAACTAATCCATGGTCTCCCGATAAAAAAATATTATTATTTGCTGGAAAAAGAGCAATAGGAACAAAAATAGCCATAAATTACTTTATAGAAAACGAATTAGATATTAATAAAGACTTTTATATAATTGTACAAGGAAAAGACTTAGATGGAGATGGAAAACCAGATAAAATTTATCTAGTAGAAAATATAACTATAAATTAAGATTCTTCTAATATAACCATTGTATAAGTTTCTTTTATCCCTTTAAAATTCCTTAGTCTATCTAATATAAAACTAGACATTTCATCTATATTTCTAAATCTAGCAATTATTAATATATCCCATTCTCCAGTTATGATATATCCTTTTTCTATATTATTGGACTTTAATAAATTCTGTAATAATTCTTTTTGAGAGATATTAGAATTTGGATCATATTTAATAAAGATTAATGATTTTATGTAGAACCCCAATTTTTTGTAGTTTATCAATAATGTATATTTTTCTATTATTTTTTCTTCCTCCATTCTTTTTATTCTATTATATATCGTAGACATTGGAAGTCCCAACTTTTTAGATATATTTATTATTTTTTCTTTACTGTTCTCCTTTAAAATATCTAAAATTTTTTTATCTATTTCATCAATTTTTGAAAAATTTTCAATCATTTATAAACATTTTATAAAATTTTTAAAAAACTTTTCAAATATTTTTAGAAAAATTTATTTTAGCAATAGTTATTAATATACCTCATGGAGGACCGGAATATTAGAGTCTTTAAGTAAAGAAGAAAAAAGAGCAGTATTGAAAATAGGAACTGGTGTTTTAAGAAAATTAACGCAAGAATTTGTAGATAGAGGGTTCTATTGGATACTACCAGTAATATTGAGTAAAATTACAGATCCTTTATGGCCAGATCCAAATTATAGTATAGAAAAAAGAATAGAGATAGAAATATATGGAGAAACTGTTAGGACTATGCAAAGCATGATAGTACATAAACAAATTTTAATGGCTGCAGGTTATGAAAGAATATTTATACTATCTCCAAATATAAGAATAGAAAGAAAAGAAAGAGCATCAACAGGAAAACATTCTTATGAATTTACTCAACTAGATTTTGAAATTTCAAATGGAAAAATGAAAGATGTTTTTAGATTAGTAGAAGATATAATAATAGAAACATTGGAATTTATAAAATACAACTATAAAGAAGAATTAAAGATATTGAATGTAGATATCAAAATTCCCGAAAAACCATTTAAAGTATATAAAAGAGAAAAACTTGAAGAGATTTATGGAAAAGATTGGGAAGAAAAAGCTTCTTTAGATCATAAAGAACCATTTTGGGTTACAAATATACCAAGACAATTCTATGACTATGAAGAATTAAAAACTGGAGAGTGGAAAAATTATGACCTAATATTACCAGATGGATTTGGAGAAGTTTTATCTGGGTCTGAAAGAGAATGGGAGTATGAAAAAATATTATATAAGATGAAAAGAGATGGAATTAATGTAGAAAGATTTAAATATCTTCTAGATTTAGCTAAAGAAGGAAAATTAATACCTTCTGCAGGAGGTGGCATAGGAATTGAGAGGTTATTAAGGTGGATTACAAAAAGAAAACATATTGCAGATGTTCAACCATTTCCAAGAATACCTGGCTATGTACTAGAATTATAACAAAAATTTATATTATAAAAAACTTAATATAAATTATGGCACATAAGAAAGCAATAATTCCAATAATTTTATTTTTAGTATTTGTAGTGGTAGGAATGGCTACTTTGTATTTCTTAGTTAAGGAAGAAATTATTAAAATACCTGGCATAGAGATTATAAAAAAAGGTTATAAACTAGGTAGCGCTGCCATGAAAAATAGCTATGTGTTAGTAGAAGGATCTATGAAAGTCGATATGAAAGTTGATAATACTCATGGATCTGGTACTTATAATTATATACAAACATATGGCAATTTTAGTACCCTTTTTGGTAATCTTTATTCAGAATTACCAGATAATCTATATTTCCTAATAATAAAGTATGAAGATGCCCATAAGATTTTATGTCTCTATTCTAATTATTCTAACGAGATGCAATATTTGGGTAGTTGTACTATTAAAAATGGCATCGTATTTTGTGATGAAAAAGATTATGGTTCAATATTCATGTGTGGGATTGGAATGATGTTAGTTTCAGATGATGGACTTAGATCTTATTCAGAAGTTTCCAAATATCAAGGAAAAACATATGAATCCTCATGCAAAGGAAAACAGTGTATTTGCTATGAAGTAAGTTATGAAAATAATAAAATTAAAGCATGTTATGAAAAAAACACAAGAATAGCAATGAATGGTGAGTTTATATTAGAAAGTAGTGCAAAAGAAGAATCTACCGCTAGTATTAAAATTTATGTTGAAGCTAATAAATTTGAATATAAGAGATTAGACGAAATAATGACTATATTATCTAAAGAAATAAAAATAGAAAATATTAAGGCTATAGTTTCTATTCAATAATTTTTAGCCAAATAAAAATTATTTAATTATATATTTTTATTTAATAAATTATCTTAAAATCTGAAAATCCTTCTAATTTTGTTTCTTCTATATCCAATTTCTTTACTTCAGCTCTAATAGGGCCTCTTTTGCATAATTCTATTAGTTTATTTACATTTTCTTCTCCCCCTTCAAAATGTGCTTCAACTGTTCCATCTGGACAATTTTTTACCCATCCTTTTACATTTAATATCTCTGCATTTCTTTTGATAAAGTTCCTAAATCCGACACCTTGAACTTTTCCATAAATTTTTATTCTATAGGCTCTCATAAAAATACTATAAAAATAAAAGCTAATAAATTATATTTTACAAAATTGATTTTAATTTTGTCATTTTTTTAGCGAATATAAAGTATCTAAATAATTTTTGAACAAAAATAAAAACTTAAAATTGTAAAATAGTTTTATTTATCATTAATTATCGTTATATATATAAGTAAACATATAACGAAAACAAAACAAAATTTTTCTTACCATTATTTTCAGTTAATATATATTTGTAATTTATTTTTATTTTTTTCTTATATCTCAGAATTGTATATTTTAAACTTTTCTAAACCTTATTTAATAACTTTAATTAAACCTATCAAATTAATAATATCAATCTAGATTAAAACTATTTAAAATTAATCAAAAATATGGAATGTTATACTTATATAATTTTTCATTATAAAGTCTTATAGAAAGTTTTATAAACTTTTTTGTTAATGTTACTATATGGATCCAAGAACATCATCGAAAGGAATAAATAATAAAGCTTTCGGAAGAACACCAGTAAATAGAAATACATTAGATAAAATAATTGAGAGAGCATTATTTGTAGCAGGAATACCTATTGAAAAACCTGAGCATATTGAAAAAGTAATTAGTATAGGCATAGAAAGACTAGACAAACTTTCGAAAAAAATTAACTATTCATTGGACGGATCTAAATTATATATAGATTCAATAGAGTTCTTTGAAGAGGAAAGGAATAAATTACCAGAAAGCGTTAAAAATCATTATCCATGGATACCAATAGTTCCTAGCATTATGTTAAGGGACGTTAGGTCGAAGAACAAAGACCTTTTAAGAGGAATAAAAATACATGTAGGAATCATACCTAAAACCGAATATGGTAAAGAAATAGTAACCCAAGTATACAAGAATATATTAGATATTGTTATATTCCTTAATGCATTAGGATATCCTATAGCAGCAAAATTTGCTTCATTTGATAATCCAATTAGTTATACTAATAAGGATGAAGACAAAGGAAAGGAGATAACTATATATATACAGGAAATTGTACCAAAATATTTAGCAGCTTTTATAATGTATAGACTTGAAAAAATTTTAGAACATTTAAAAAATGATTCAAATGTAGAAATAGTACGTCCCTCACCAAAATATCATGTATTACCTTTTAATGGAAATGTAGGATTCAGACTTTCTTACAATTTTTCTCCAAGTAATCAACAAGAAATGGAAATTTATTTTTGGGAACGAAGAAGTCATCCGAAAGATGTTGCTCATAAGTTATACGGATCAGACAAAATAATAAGTGAAATTACAAGTATGTGCCATTCAATTAAATATGTTTATGAACATTCAATTAAAAGAGAAGAATTAGAGCGCATGATAAGATCGGGAACTAATCCAAAAGGATATATAGTAGCTGTGCCTACTGAAGTATTGATAGAAGAAGGTGGTAAAAAGAGAAAAGAAATAGTATATTTGCCATTTAAGATTGAAGAAGCAAATAGTTCAGGAGAAATAAAAGTAACTCTACATCCTTTAGCTGAGCATATGTATAATTTAAGTATAGAAACTATAAATAAATTTAGAAATGCAGTAACTATTCATATAAATAATGTAAGTAAAAATCCAATATATAATCTGTTAGTAAGATAGAAGTATTAAGCATAAAAAATAAATAACGGCTTTTTATTTTTTATTTAAAACTTAATGTTTTTATTTAATGTTTCTAATCCTACTTTTTTAGAAAACATTTCTCTAAATTTTTTATCTACTTCTGAAAAGTTAATTATTCTATCTCCATCATTACTTTTTATGATATATTTAGTAAATTCTTCATTATATGGTTTCAAGTCTACACAATTGAGATTTATTAGATAATTATAAGAATTTTTTGATATTTTCATATAACAAAAATATTGAAGGGTATTTAAATTACTAGATCTTATTATCTTTACAGCCATTTTAGGATACATCATACTGTACCTTACACTACATTTATTTATTATCCACTCTAATGATTTTATTCTATCAAAACCATTAATGGTTGCCAATAAATATATTATCGTACTTAGGTCAAAAATACATTTCGAAGAAGATATTAATGCTATTAAATCATAATACTTATAAAAATCTTCTAAAGAAGCAATAACTTCATCAAAGCTTTTTGTTTCCTTAGCATATCCATATATTTCTGGAAGGTCTATTATTTGTATTTCTCCGAAAGGATCTTGAGCGACTAATATGATATATAAGAAACCTTCATTTTTATGCATATTATACATTATTTCCCCTAGATTACTTTCTATTATTTTCATTATTTTGTCTAATCTCATACACTATATATTATGACGAAATTTTTAAATTTTTCTTATATTATTACTAATAAGCAATAGCACTTAAATAATTATCTTATGAAGTGTTTATATTGCAAGTCGGATAATCGTGGTTATACGACAAGTAAATTAATATCTATAACTCTATAATATTTATCTTTTATGGAGTCTATTAGTAATCATGAAATCGCTAAAGTAGCTAAAGAAGCTTTGTTAGATGAATTCAAAGATTACATAGTTTATAATACTTTGTCTAAATTTGAAAGAAATGAAAAAAGAAAAAAAATATTAGAAAAACTTGCAGCTCAAGAGTATGAACATTATAAATTTTGGAGCAAATTTGTTCAAACAAAATTACCAGTATTTAGAATAAAGTTATATATTACTTTTATGTTGATTTTAAGATTAATATTCGGTATTACATTTGTAGTCAAATTATTAGAACGTGAAGAAAAAGAAATTATAAAAAAATATATGTCAATATTAGATTTCTTATCTGATGAAGATAAGAAAAAACTTCAAGAAATTATCAAAGATGAAGAAGAACATGAAAATACTCTAATAAACCAGATAGATGAAACTATTGTAAAATATATGGGGGCTTTAGTACTAGGACTTGCTGATGCTATTATTGAAATTACAGGAGCTCATGCAGGTACATTGGGTACAACAAACAATACTATAATAGCCGGAACAATTGGTTTAATTGTTGGAATAGGAGCTTCTATATCTATGGCTTCTGCATCTTATTTACAAGCTAAGCAAGAAACTGGAAAATCTCCTAAAATTTCTGCAATTATTACTGGTTTTGGTTATATAATAACGGTATTACTTATATCAATTCCATATTTCCTAATAAAAAATCCACATGTAGCATTTATATTCTCTATTATTATCTGCATCTTTTTAATCTTTATTTTTACATTTCAATCATCAGTTTATTCAGACAAAGATTTTAAATCAGAACTCATACAAACTGTAATATTGTTATTTAGTACAGCGCTATTGACTTATATATTAGGAGAATGGCTTGGTAGTATATTTGGAATCAAAGAAATTTTTAATCCATAAAAAAATTTAAAAAAATTTTTATATTTTTTCATAGTTTATTAGAACTTATAACTGGAAAACCTTTTTTCATAAATCCCATACTTCAATTTAAAGAAATATTGGACAACCTAATAAAACCTATGCAGCCTAGGGGTGCGTTCGGCGAACGCCATATTATAAAGAAATCTCTTGAATTCCTCAAACAAAGTTTGATCCTAAAATCAAATTGCATAGGAGACTAATAAGCTTAAACATAGAAGTTACTGAAAAAGCGTTCAACCTGCTACCAGATGTGTTCAAAAAGCCATAATGCTAAGCTTAAAGAGTCGGGTTTTATATATTAATCTACAGAACTCGCTTGGGTACATTCATACAAAGGTTTTAAGTTTTTTAATTTCTCAAATATATTTGTAGATAATAAGTACAAATTGGTAATTTCTTCTTCAAACAAAAAATTAATTAATTTAATATATAAGAAATAAAATTAGGAAGCCTTTATTTTAAAATCTCTGGCTTAATAAAATTCTATATAAAATTAGATTTTTCCTAGGAAATCACTACTCCAATAACTTTAAGAAAAGGTAAAGAAGTCTTAATATCTGATGGTTTTTATGTTTATAAAGTATTTACAAATAATACAGAAGTTTTAAAAGAATTTAAGAAAGAAAAATTAAAAATAGACTCAGAAATAAAAGAAATCAAAATAAGAGATTTAAAATATCTAGATAAATCTAAATTTAGAATCATAAAAATAAAAGATATTTATTATAGTTTCGAAAAAGGAGATTCTTTATTCGACTGGTTAGATGATTTAAAAATGCAAAGTTTATTAAAATATAATATTTATTATGAACTATACTTTGAAGAGTCTCTAT
Organism: Candidatus Nanopusillus sp.; assembly: GCA_036845085.1. Taxonomy (GTDB): domain Archaea; phylum Nanobdellota; class Nanobdellia; order Nanobdellales; family Nanobdellaceae; genus DAIUEN01. The sequence goes on along the minus strand of DAIUEN010000005.1, from coordinate 13,677 downwards.
TTAATGAATTAGAATTTAGAAAAAAAGAAATGTAACATATATAGAAGAAACTAAATGTATTAAGAAATTTAGATAAAAATGAAAGGTATTTCTATAAATTTTTAATTCTTTAGGATTTGGATTTATAAATCTAAAAAATAATTCTTTATAAAAAATCAATATTATGGTTTGTATAAATTCTAATTTTAAATACTTTATTTGCATAAACAATTAATTACCTAGAAACAAATCATATAAAAAGTAAAGTATAAAAAATATTTATACGCTTTCTAGAAGTTTCTTTATCTCTAATAATTTATTCTGCAAATATTTATATTTATTAACAATATCTTCCTTCTCTTTATTCAATTTTTCTAATTCAGATTTTATTTTACTAAGTTCAACTTGAAGATTATATATCATATTATCTTTATTATTTATTAAATTGCTCATTTCTTCTTTTTCTTTCTTTATTTTATTTAATTCTTCTTCCAAAACTTTGATTTGATTCTTTAATTTATTAATTTCCTCTTCGCTTTCATTAGAAAATAATGGAAGAACTATCTTCATTTGTCCAGATTTTAATTTTTCATAAGTTTCTATAACCAATTTTCCGGCCTTTGTTTTTCCACTTATATGATTTCTTATACTTTCTTCAGATCTCCCCAATTCATCAGCTATTAAACTTATTGGAATACCAGCCTTATATCTAGCAAAAGCTGCTGCAGCAATTGCCAAGCTATCAACCCACGTAGCTTTTTCATTTGGATCTTTTATTAAATCTAAAACCTCTGGTCTATACAAAGTATATATCACTAAAAATGTTTCTAACTTTTTTATATCATTTTTACCCATAGGGTTGAATGGTATATTTTTTAGGTCAATAGTAACTTCCCTATCAACAACATTCATGACTATATAGTTACAGTAAATATTTTTAAATATAGAGTACAATATTAGTCCATGTCTAAGATAAAAGATTTAGATTTAGGAAAAATTGGTTTATTGTTGATTGGAATATCCACCCTTATAGCTAGTATTGTTTTGACTAGTTGGTATTATGAAATGACAAAAAGGAATATACCTTACTACGAAGAATCCTTTTCTGCATATTGTTCACAAAAAGGAAATGGTACATTCATTATTATAAATGCTATTAGTACAATTTACGATGTTGTGGTTCAAAATATAAATAATGAAACATTATGTTATTTCCAAAAAATAAACAAAGGTTCTAGCGAAATATGTAAAGTAAATAATTACAATAGTTTATATATTATATCTACTAAAAATCAGAAAAAAGTTGTAGAATGTTTCATATACCTACCAGCTCCACCAAGAGAGCCAATAATATTACCACAATAAATTAAAAATTCAAAAATAGTTTATAAAAAAGCTATCAACAAGATAATTCCGTGTATCAAAGACCCAACTCCAAATAATAGATTTAATGCTGTTAAAATTAAGAATTTCTTTTTATAACCTTCTATACCACCTCCAAATATACTAAATAGATCAAAACTTATTGTTGTAGAACTCATTTTTCTTCCACCCATATTAATTGCATTATATTTCTTATCTGATCCTTCCAAAAATAAGGCTAGCATTCCAGTAGTAGTATCTGGAACTGTAACTTTTACAGGTTTTGCATTAATGGTTTTTCCAGTATCGGCAAATCCACTAATAACAATATAATCTTCATCTAATGGAATATATTGCTCTAATAAATAAATATACGATCTACTACCAAAATTAGGTCTGAACATTCTTCCAAAATCTATACCATCCGATTTTATTAAATCACTTTCAGATACACCCGACTTTAAATCTCTAACTTTATTTGTTTGAAATCTAAAACTATAATTTCTTAAATTGAATAAGTTAGCTTGTGTATTGTTACTAGCAGCATATCTTATATATGTCATTACATCATTAGCTATCTTTTTATTATTCATACCAAAGAAATTGAACAAATTAAGATCTGAAGGTATAACTTCTATAATATTTGCCCTTCCTTCTACATTCGGAGCTTTTTCTAAATCAACAGCTAAAAATCCAGTTCCATCTGTAAATAAAGCTGGTACTCCAGCATCAAGACTATCTAAAAATACAATACGCCAACTAGATGAAGAACCACGTCTAACTTCATAAATATACCATAAAGAAACAGAATAATATATACATCTCTGTCCACCAATTGGAGAAATCAATACTTGATTATTGTATGGTATAAATCTTCCCTTCACTTTATATAATCCATATGTAGCTACATGTATTTTAGTTATTGGAGTATTTGCAAGAAAATTATATATTGTATATTTTTTAAATCCTAATATTATCAAAACAGCTCCTATTACTAATAAAGATATAGGAAATATTACGGTACCTCTAAAAAAAATATCAGATATTACAAAAACAATTAATAGAATAAGATATGTTCCAACGTCTATATAATTTTTTGCTTTAATATTAGAAGCATAATCTGGTACATAATTATGATATTCTGTTCTAGTAGATGATAAATTTCTTAAATATACTTCTTTTGCAAAAGTTATAATTTTAGAATTTTTATTATTATTTTGTTGCTGTACTTGTGTATTTTGTGTATTATAATACTGATTTTGTGTATCAGTTGGAGCTACTTCTTGTTGAGATGGCATTTTAACATAATTAGATGGATAAAAAAAATTTTGAGGATCGTTTTTCATCTTTTTAGAATTCTAATCTAGTAGATACATCTCTCCTTGCTTCTTCCGGAGCATGGTATAATGGCATTGGTTTTATTCCAGCCATAGAAGCTATAAAATTGTAAGGTATTTGTTCTATTTTTGTGTTTAACATAGTAACAGCTTCATTATAAAATTGCCTTGCATCAGCTAATTGAGATTCTAATTCAACAATAACCTGTTGTAAATGCATTACATTTTGATTGGCTTTTAGGTCTGGATAATTTTCTATTACTGCGAACAAATATCTAAACATTCCAGTAATCTGATTGGATAGATTTATCTTTCCTTGTATATCATCTGGTGGTATAGACATAAATTGCGATCTAAGCTGAGTTACTCTTTCGAATACTGATTTTTCATATCTTAAATAGCTACTAACTGTTTCTACTAACTTTATTAACATATCATGCCTTTTCTGTAATAATACATCAATATTAGACCACGCTTTCTCTGCATTTTTTTTCAAAGCTACTAAAGAGTTATAGACCGATACATAAAATAATACCCCCATTATCAAAAATACGACTAATATAATCACTACTATAAGCCACGAAGCCATAAAATAATAAAGAAACTCCGCCATTTTTAAATTTTTTAGTATACTTTAATACTTTATGAGTAATGTTTTAAATCATATTGCAGTGATACCTGATGGAAATAGAAGATACGCAAAAAAGTATAACTTATCATTATCTGAAGCATATAAAATAGGAGCACATAAAGCAGAAGAATTTTTTAGTTGGTCTATAGATTTGGGTATAAAAGTTATAACTTTCTTTGTTCTATCTACAGAAAATATAATAAATAGGTCGAAAGAAGAAATAAATATTCTAAAAGAACTTATAAAAGAATTCTTAAATAAAATAAGAGAAAGTAAATTAATACATGAAAAAAAGGTAAAAGTAAAAGTTATTGGTAGAAAATGGATGCTCCCAAAAGACTTACAAAACGAAATAAAGGCAACTGAAGATTTAACAAAAGATTACTCAAATTATTATCTTAATCTAGCCATTGCTTATGGTGGAAGACAAGAAATAATAGATGGAATTAAAAAGTTATTTGAAGATATGAAAAAAGGAATTATAGACATAAATAATATAACAGAAAATTCTTTTATGAAATATTTATACTTTGGAAACGAAGTTCCATATCCAGAACCAGATTTAATAATTAGAACTGGTGGAGAAAATAGAATAAGTAATTTTTTATTATATGAAATGGCATATTCTGAGTTATATGTTCTAAATAAATATTGGCCAGAGATTACAAAGGAAGATTTTTTAAATGCAATTGAAATATATAAAAATAGAGAGAGAAGATTTGGAAGATAAATTAATAAATTTTTATATAATTAATAAAGTTTTATGAAAATCAAAATATATACAATAAAAGTAATATTACTAGCCATTTTTGCTATATTGATATATTACTTAATCGATATGGGATTATTTTTACTATATAACAAATATAGTTATTTAGAGTCTATATTAAATACAATAAGAATATTTGTAAAAACATCAATTGTCATAATTGTTGGATATATTATTATTTCTATAATTAAAAAATACATAATTCTCGATATATTACCCAAAATACCACAGCACCTAACTAGTTTAGTCAAATTAGTTTCAGATGTTATACTATATTCAATATATATAACAGCGATATTATTATCATTGGGGCTAAAAATATCTGACGCTCTTCTAGGAGGAACTATAGGAGGTATTATATTAGGTCTTGCATTACAATCATCTTTACAACATTTCTTTGCCGGTTTATTACTTACAGCATCCGAATCCTTATCACCAGGGGATATTGTTATAATCCATAATGCTTTTTCAGGAGTAAGAGTATTGCCATATGTTGGAGAAGTAAGAAAAGTTGATATAATAAATACTTCTATAAAGACAATTTATGGTACTAAATTTTTATTTCCAAATAATTATTTATTAAACAATGTAGTAATACATAAAGTAAGAAAAAGTGGTGAATATATGATATATACAATGGAAACATCAATAAATGCGGACGTTGATGCTACAAAAGTAATAGAACTTTCTGATAAATTATTCGATAAATATTTAAGCCATGAGGATATACCAAAGCCTCAAATATATTTCCTTGAAAAAAGAGGTAATATAAATGTTTTATTAATTGTTATACAATTTAAAACAATAGAAAGATTAGATGAAATAATAGATGAAGTAAATAAAGCAATTGAAGAAGCATATTGGAGTGTTAAAAGTCAAAATAACCAAAATAAAACATAGACTTAGTAAGCTTTATAAACTTTTTTTAAATTATTATTACTATGACTAAGTTAATAGTAAAAAGAACTATATCTAAAGATATAGAAAAGGCTGATAATATAAATATATCGAAAAAATAAAATGATAGACATTTCATTTATATCTGCCATACTTCTATTAATAAACATTGTTCTAGTTTCTTTATTTGATTTAAGATATACTTTAAATTCAAACAAAATTAGTAAATTTAAAATAAATAAAAATTGGAAAATAAAAGAAGAAACATTTGTTCCAATATTTTTCCCAGTAAAGAATGAACCTATAGATTTGATAATAAAAAAGATAGAATATATAAAGAATAATTATAAAAATTATGAAAATATAATAATAAATTTTGTTTTTATTGACGATACAGACCCTCGAAAAGAATTAGATTTAATAAAATATTTGGAAAATATAAAAACAAATAAATATAAAGAAGTAGTAGATGAAAATACAACTTTTTACATATATGAAAGCTTTCCAATAATATACATATTCAGAATAGGTGGTGTCAAAAGAAAAGGTGCTGCTTTAGATGATGCAGTAAAATATTTCTATAAGAAAAGTAAAATTAAATATTTTGGAGTATATGACTTCGAATGGACTGTAAACTTAGAATATATAGAAAAAGCTGTAAAAATATTGGAGAATACAGATTATTCATTTGTATATTGGAATAGAAGGACTATTGGTGTAGACACTGTACATAGAGCTATTGGTATTTACGTAGATACATTTTTTGAAATAGTATTACCATCGAAGCAATATTTAGAAAATATATCAATGGTTCATGGTTCTTGTGGTATAATAAAAGTAGAAGATTTTTTAAAAGTTGGTGGTTTTACACCACATATAACAGAAGACGCTAATCTTACAGTTAGATTCTATATTAATGGATATAAAGGATTATATATTAAAGATTGGATAGAATATGGACAAAATCTCCCACCAAATATTAATATGACTATAAAAACTTTGAGAAGATGGCAAATTGGTACTGCAGATGTTATAAATAAAAATATATTCAAGATATTAAGAAGTAAAAATCTAAACTTCATTCAGAAAATAAGTTTAATACAAATGTTTACAAATTTATATTCAGTATTATTTATTTCTTTTACATTATTACTATCAGCTATATTATCTATATTTATTGATTTTTCTTTTGAATTCTATTCAAAATATTCGTGGTTCTTTTATTTTTCAATAATTTATATAATTTCTGTACTGCTATTCGAATATTATACAACTGCTAAAAGAATATACAAAAAACCAAGAATATTAGAAGTTATTTTATCATTATTATTTGCTTGGGGTTTGTCTTCTTTGACAATGATATATTACATTAGAACACTAATATTTGGAAATTATAATCAATGGATTGTAACTAAAAAGAAAAAAGAGAGTTATTACCTTGATATCTATGGTATAACAGTAGTACCAATATTCTTATTTATAACACTATTTTTATTTGTTTATAATACATATTGGATAATAGAAAATATTCTAGTTTATAAGTTGTTATCCTTAGAATATATAATAATTTATTTGAAAGTCATAATGATTGGATTACTACCTTTAGAGATATGGGTTTTGTCTCTAACAATAATACTAATATTGCAATTAGTTCATATGAGGAAAAGTTATAGTGAAGATATAAAAGATCTGTTATATGTAGGTATTATGGATAATCCTAACAATTCAGTAGGTATGGTTAACAAAAATCTTATAAAAATATCTAAATAATCTACTTATTATGATGGATTTATTGATGTGGTTAGTATATCTATCAATAATATTATTGAGTTTAAGTATGATAAAAGAAATTAAACTGGGCATTTTATTATTAATAATTATAGCAATGATGTTTACAGTTGGATTTCCTATGTCAATAATCTATTTAGGTATTATTATGTTTATAATTGGTTTACTATTAAACTTCTTTATGACAATCATACTAATTTTAGGAATAGTATCTGGAATAATATTAATAGCTCTTTTAATTTTGTCTATAATATAAAAAATTAATGTATATCTATTTTCCTAGCTTTTTTAATCAAACCTCTTATCTCCATCTCATCTTCTAAATATTTGATAATATCATGAATTGATAAGTATTTTAAATATTGAGATAAAGTTTGAGGAATAATATTTAACTTTAAGTCGTTATAATATTTTTTTAATGTTTCGTTCGATGTTGTAGCCAATGTTTCCTTTAATTTTTTTACTGCTTCGTTAGTTAGATCTTTTGTCTGTTTTGTTACCATAACTTATATTTACAAATTATATTTTATATATTTTTTCTTTGTTAAGATATGTAATTTATAAATTATCAAAATTCTATTTCAATATATCTTACCTTTTCTTTCTTTTTCAATATATGTCCAATAATAAATCCAGCAATTAAACCACCGAGATGTGCGGAAAAGCCAATTGGTAAAAATGGAAATAACATTCCAACAAAATTAAATAAAAACCATAATAATGCAGCATATTTTATATCTATGGGAATTATTATTGGAAACATTATTATTTTTTCTCTAGGTGATAATACAGCCAACGCCCCTAAAATTCCAGATATTGCTCCAGATGCTCCAGTGCCAAATACAAATGGATTACCAAAATATTGGATAATGAAAAATATATTTCCAACAATACCAGACAATAAAAAAAGAATTAAAAATTTTTTCCATCCATACCTATATTCAAATACATATCCCAAGAAAAATAATGATATTGAATTCAATAAATAATGATTAAAATTAGCACTTCCGAAAATAGGAGTAACTAAAAGATATGGTTTTTCAAAGATATAAATTGGATTTAAAGTAAAATATTCTAACGCTATTTTTGGATAAATAAGTGATATCATAAATACAAAAGTCAATATTGAAATCAATATAAATACAAGCCACGGTTTATCCTTTTTTTCTTCATAATAAAAATCATATTCGTATATCATAAGAATAAAAATATAACTCATATTTTTAAATAAATTATGAAAACTCCTGAAGGTATAGAACCTAAAATATATGATATAGAACTAAAGATAGATTTATCAAAAAAAGAATATTTTGGGAGAGAAAGAATAATTATTAGCATAGAAAGACCAAGAAAAAGTATTATAATAAATGCAAAAGAAATTGATATATTAAAAGTAAAACTTGAAGAAGAAAATCTAAAATTTAGAAAAATTAATGATGAAAATATAGAAATATTTTTGAATAAAAATATTTTTGATGATATTGAACTATATATAGAATTTAAAGGTAAAATAAGAGATGATTATAAAGGACTTTATAAAATAGAAAAAAGAGATATATTATTAACAAATCTTCTAAAAAATGCTTCATATTTTATACCTTGCTTCGAAAAACCATATTTTAGATCTGTATTCAAATTAAAAGTTATATTAGATAAAAATTTTGATGTATTATTCAATACAGAACCTGATTATATAGAAATAGAAGGTAACAAAAAAATAATAAAATTTAAAAATACTCCAAAAATACCTATATATTCTTTACTTTTAGTTATAGGAAATTTTGAATATTTTTCAGACAAATATAAAAATAAGAATATAAGAATTGCCTCTTTATATAATGAAAACTACGAATTACTAGTAGATTGGATAAAAAAAGTTTTAGAGTTTTATGAAGAATATTCCTCTATAAAATATCAGCCAAACAAACTAGATATTGTATTAATAGAGGACATTCTATATAATTATAATGGCTTTGGAATTATTTTATTAAATAAGGGTTATGATAATAAAAAAGACTCTAATTTTTATAAAATAAAATTAATGAAAGATATAGCAAAATCTTTATGGTATTATTGGATTGGTGGATTAGTTTCTATAAAAGATTGGAAAGATTTATGGTTAATAGATTCATTGAGTGAATATATGGCATATAAAGTTTTAGAAAAAGAAATTGGAAATATTTCTTCAGATCTATTTTTCCTCGAAAATATATATAGTAAAAAATTGGAGGAAATTGTTAATCCTAAAGATTTACACATAAAGGGATATAACTTGTGGAGAATGTTAGACAAATATTTATACTATAATGGAAAAGATTTTTTCAGACTTACAATAATAAATTATATAAATAAATATACAGATTCCTCTTCATCTTATGAAGACTTAATTAAGGAATTTGAACTAATTGGAAGAACGGATATTTTATATTTAATTAATAGTTGGATAAAGAAAGAAGGTTATCCTTTGATAAGTATAAATACAAAGAAAAAAGAGATATACCTAAAACAAGAAAGAATGACTGCTTTTGGAAAGGAAAATAAGAAATGGTATTTACCATTATTTTTGTATATAGATAAAGAGTTCTTAATCATACCATTCAATAAAAATAAGGGAAAAATATTACTAAAAAAAGAACCACAATTCTTTATTTTTAACAAAGATTCTATAGGGTTCTATTCAACATATTATGATAAAGATTCTATAAAATATGTAATACGGGGTATAAAAAATAATGAATTTAATGATATTGATAAAGCTAATTTAATCTATGACTATTATTTATTGAATATTACTGGAAGGATAAATATGGAAACATTATTTAATATAATAGATTATTTAAAAAATGAAAGGTCATGGCTAGTACTTAGTGTTATATTTTCCATCATATATGAGATAAATAATAAGTTTGAAATTAATATATTAAATAAATTCAAAGATATTTTTTATGATGTTGAAGTAAAGGATATTATTACACAAAAAATAAAGAACATTTACCTAATCTATAACGGTATTTTAGATAATAAACATATAATAGATTTTTGTTTTGAACAATTTGAAAATTATGAAAAATTAGATCCAAATATTAGAGAAGGTATTTTATTCAATATAGCAATACATGGTGGATTAAAAGAATTTAATAAGCTTTTAGAACTTTATAGGAAAAGTAAAAACAGTGAAGAAAAAGAAATAATGATAATGTCATTAGCAAATTTTAGGAAAAGAGAATTAGTTGAAAAACTTTTAAATTATTTAATAAATAATGAAATAGAATTAAAGTATCATGGAAAAATATTCAATTATTTGTCTTTGAATCCGATTTCTAAATTATTTTTAGAAGATTTGATTAAAAAAGAAACTAATAATATTAAAAAATATGAAAAATATCCAGAAATATTAAATGAATTAATAAAAAATGTTTTATATGTATACAGTAATGAAAGAATTGATTATATTAAAAAGATATTACTAAATATATTTCCAGATTATAAAAAGATTATAGAAAAATATTATAAAATATCATTATTGTATAAGCATTGGGTAAATAGGGAAAGAAATAATTTAAAAGAAATAATAAATAATTTACTATAATATGGGTAAAGATATAATATTAATAACTTCCGCCTTACCATATGTAAACAACGTACCACATCTAGGACATATAGCTGGAACATTACTACCATCAGATATATTTGCAAGATATCATAGACTTAAAAATAATATAGTAATATACATTTGTGGTACTGACGATCATGGATCGGCTACAGAAGTTGAAGCTATAAAAAATAATGTAAGTCCTAGAGAAATTGTAGATTTTTTTCACAATGTACATAAAAATATTTATAATTGGTTTGACTTATCTTTTGATTTCTTTGGTCAAACATCCAATAGCAAAGTACATTATAAAGTTGTACAAGAACTACTAATAAAAACATATATAAATGGATATATCACCGAAAAAGAGGAAGAATTACCATATGATCCTTCTTGGAATAAATTTTTAGCTGATAGATTTATAGTAGGTACTTGTAAATATTGTGGATATGAGAATGCTAGAGGAGATCAATGTGAAAATTGTGGAAGATTATTAACAGCAAAAGATTTAATAAACCCAAAAAACGCTATAACCGGAAATAATATTATATTTAAAAAATCTAGACACTTATACTTGAATCTAACTAAATTAGAAAATGATATAAAGAAATATTTGGAGGGTAAAAAGAATATATTTACAGACTTAGCTATATCTATGTCTCTAGCATGGATAAAAGAAGGATTAAAGGAAAGAAGTATTACAAGGGATTTATCCTTTGGTGTTCCTGTACCTTATAAAGAATTGTGGGATGTAACGATAAAGAAAATATTTAATAAACTTGACTTTACAAGTAAAGAAAAGTTTTTATATACATATATAGAAGCATTAAGATCTGAGGGTCTAGTAATTAATGAAGATGAATATAATAAAATAAAAGAAATAGTAGATCTTTACTGGCCAAAAGTAGATTTAATATTTGCAAACCACAATCATTTTGAAGAATATAAAAATAAAGTATTATATGTATGGTACGATGCATTAATAGGTTATATATCATTTACTATTGAAAAAGTTAGAGAAAAATATATATATGAAGAAGTAAAAGATGTAAATATAGAAGATGTAAAAGAAATAAAAGATGAAAATAATGAACTAGAAATAGATATTAACGGAATAAGATATAAATTAAGATATAAAATTGAAGGAAATATATTATATTTATCTGGAATAGATAAAAATTTCTTTTATTTAGAAAAAATATTAAAATATATATTCTTAAATAAAAAAGTAGATGAAATAAGATTGGATGTTTCTTGGAAAGACTTCTGGACAAAAGGCAAAATATATCATTTCTTAGGAAAAGACAATATACCATTTCATGCTGTATTTTGGCCTGGAATGATTATTGCTTCAAATAATACTAGTAATGATTATTGTAATCTATTTGAAATAACAGATTGTATAAATATATCCTTACCTTACAATGTTGTTGGCTTTTCTTATTTAACATATCAAGGAAGGAAAATAAGTAAAAGCCAGAATTGGGGTGTTTTTGGAGATGCTTTATTACAATCACCAATAGAAAAAGATTATTGGAGATTATATACTGCTTATATATTGCCAATAAATAAAGATACAGATTTTTTATGGAATGAATTTGTAGAAGTAATAAATAAAGAATTGGTGAATAATATAGGAAATCTTACTCATAGGGTATTGATATTTGCTTCTAAAAATTATGATGGTAAATTGGATGGAAACTATAATGAAAATATTATAAAAGATGTACTGAAATATTTAGAAGAATATCATAAGCTAATGGAAAAAGTAGAATTATCTTTAGCATTAAGGAAAATATTTGAACTTTCAAACTATGGAAATCAAAAATTCCAAGAAGAAAAACCTTGGGAAAAACCAGAAAAAAATAAAAGTTTCATAAAATCTATGGTATTACTATTATTGGTATTATATACTATGTTATATCCATTCACACCCGGATTTTCTAAAAGATTTTTTGAATATATTGATATAAAAATTGAAAGTTTTGAAGAAATAAAACTAATTTTAGATAGAAATCCAATTATAAATATAGTCAAAAAACCAGAACCTCTATTTAATAAAATTGATGAAAAATTATTAGAAGAACTCAAGAACAAAGTTACAAAACCTATTATAACCTTTAAAGGCAAACATTGAAAAAGTAAAGGAAGTATATGCCTTATATGCAGACCTAATTATTTGACATATCTCAAAAAATTTTAGTTTTTAATTACTTCTTTTTTTGTTCCTCTTGTCCTTCCTTCTTCTTGCCCTTAGCCATAATATAATATTGTTCCTATATTTTTAAAAAATTATCTCTATGAGCATTTATAAAGTAGCTTAAACTTTGATATTTATAAATAACAGAACTAGAAAATTCGTATATTACAAATTTTAAGAAAAAAAAGAGATATTTATTTAAACCTAAGAAAGATAAAATAAAATTGTATGATATAAAAAAAGTATAAAAAATTTCTACTAAATTGTCTTCTTATTGGTTAATAAATTTATTTTTGATATTTTTATTGTATGTCTTATGATATACTTGGGGATATTGTAATAATAAAAAAACCTTTGAAATTTTCAGAAGAAGAATATGTAAAATACATATTAGAAAAACACAAATTCGTAAAAACAATACTTCTACAAGAAACAGATGTATTCCCCCCATACAGAATACCAAAATATAAAATATTGTGGGGGGAAAATAAAACAGAAACTATAAATATAGAATATGGACTAAAATTTAAAGTAGATATACTAAAATCATATTATTCTCCAAGACTTGCCAATGAGAGATATAGAATTGCAAAATTAGTAAAAGAAGGTGAAAGGGTTTTAGTTATGTTTTCAGGTGTAAATGTTTATCCAATATATATATCAAAATTTTCTAAAGCAGAATCTATATATTCTATAGAGTTAAATCCTTTTGCCGTAAAGTATGGAATAGAAAATAACAAAATAAATAAAACAAAAAATATTATAACATTATTGGGAGATGTGAGAGATGTAACACCATATTTATATTATTTAAATGATTTGGAAGGGATATTGAAAAATGATGAAGAATATATTAAAGATTTTATTGAATCTGGATTAGAACTAAGAAAAGTTTATTATTATGAAGAAAAAGAGATATTAAATAATATAAAGAACAAAGTTAAAATAGATGAATTATTAAAAAAAGAAAAAAATAAATTATTATTTGACAGAATTATAATGCCATTACCTAAAGAAGCTGATACATTTTTAGATGTAGCAATACCTGTAATAAAAAATCACGGTGTAATACATTTATATCAATTTTTTAAAGAAGAAGAAATATATGAAATGAGTAAATAT
>DAIUEN010000004.1:0-26353 GCA_036845085.1 Candidatus Nanopusillus sp. | reverse complement strand
TAATTCCTTCCCCAGCACCAGACTGTACCATTAGATTTGAGAGCACATGTATGATCATCTCCTGCAGATATTTGTATTACGTTAGTTAAGTTGAGGACTTGGACTGGAATATTTTTATCAACATATGTTCCGTCGCCGAGTTGACCGTAATAATTATTTCCCCAGCACCAGACTGTACCATTAGATTTGAGAGCACATGTATGATACCCTCCTGCAGAAATAATATTAGACCTTATAGTTGTCGTAACGGATAATTGACCTGATGTATTAAACAAGAACAAATAAACAGCTACCGATATTAAAACCACTATTGAAACTACTAAAATTACAGAAATTATTTTTGATATGGATTTTTTAACACTAAACATATGAATGTATTACATAGTAAACTTTATAAATTTTATAAGAAATTAAATTTTACTTATTTATACGATAATTAAATATGAAAAGTTTATAAATAATGGTATAGAAATATCTTTATTGATGCCGCCGTAGCTCAGTGGTAGAGCAACCGGCTGTTAACCGGTGGGTCGGGGGTTCGAATCCCCCCGGCGGCGTATTTATAATAGCTATTTAACTTTTTTTGATAAAATTTAAATTTATGAATAGTATAGAAGAACTTAAGAAGAAAATATATGATGAATTACAAGAATACATAATAGGAATTGACGAAATAAAAGAAAAGGAACCAATATATGAAAATTTTAATTTCAAAAATCCAGTAATAAATGATTTCTTAGAAAAAATTAATTTAAAATTGTATAAACATCAAAAAGAAGCACTAGAAAAATTATATAATAATAAAAATGTTGTAGTGACTACACCAACAGCTTCAGGAAAATCATTAATTTTTAGATTATACATAATAGATAAACTGCTTTCTTATCCAAACAAAACTTTTTTACTAATATACCCATTAAGAGCCTTACTTTATGATCAACATGAAAAATTTGACCAACTAATAAACGATATAAAAAAGATAGAAAATACAGAATTAAATATAAAAATAAGATTTATACTTGGAGATTTAACATACAAAGAAAAGGAAAAAATAATAAAAGACAGACCAAATATAATTTTTACGACAGTAGATAATTTACACTTATACTTACTAAAAAACCATGATAAATTATTTTATTTTTTCAAAAACCTTGACTTAATTGTAGTAGATGAATTACATTCTTATAGAGGAATATTTGGAACTAATTCTGCATATGTATTTAGGAGATTAATAAGACTACTAAAGTTTTTCTATAAAAATAATACATTCAAAATATTATCACTATCTGCTACTTTAAAAGACCCTGTAAAATTTGCTAAAGATTTATTTGGCTTAGATTTTGAATTAATAGAAAAAGATTATTCTAAAAGATATAAAAGATATATTATAACGGTAGATCCTAAAATCCTTAGCCCAAGATATTTACTAAGAAGGACTATAAGAGTCTTATTAGAAAATAATATAAAATCACTAATATTTTTAGAATCTAAGAAAGGTGTAGAACTATCTAAAATAGATATAAGCGATTTAGACAAAAATAACAAGGTATTTACATATAAAGCAAGTTATTTAAGAGATGTAAGAAAAGAAATTGAAAAAAAATTCAAAAATAATGAATATATTATACTTATAACTACATCAGCTTTAGAACTCGGAATAGATATTGGAGATTTAGATTGTGTTGTAAATTATGGAATACCCAGAGATGGTATATCTTCTTTAATACAAAGATTTGGAAGAACTGGTAGAATAGCTGAAGGATTAAATATAATGATATTCAAAAAAGATGCTCTAGATTTTTACTATTCCACAAATATAAAAGAATTCTTTAATAAAATAAAAAACAACAAATTAGATGCTATTCCAATTAATCTATATAATGAAAAAGTAGTTAGAAAACATTTATTATATTTAATAAACGAATTTGGAAAAATAGAAGAAAATATCCTAGAAGAATATGAAAAATCAATATTAAATAAATTACTAGAAGAAAAACAAATAAAAAAAATTAAAGATCCTCTATTTGGAAAAGAATATTATACTATTTCTGAACCTATAACATATGGCGGATTAAGAAATATATCAAATAAAATATATTATATTGTAGACTTAACTAATGAAGAAATAGATATATTAAAGAGAATAAAAACTAAAGATAGCATTATAAAATTTATTAACATACTGAAAGCAAATAATAAAATATTAGAAGAAATGGATGAATATGCATTTTACGAATATCTCTTACCAGGAATGGTATATTATACTGCTGGAAAACCAATAAGGATAATAGACTATTATAGTTTCGATCAGTTTACATTTGTATTCTATAGACCGGAGATATCAAATATAGAAACTTCTCCAATATATTTAGAAGATGTAAAAATATTGAATATAGAAAAAAATAGGAAAATTGGAGACTGGGAAATATTTTTAGGAACTATAAAAGTTAAAAAAGAATTTATAGGATATATAGAAAAATACAAATATGAAAACTCTTATATACAAAATATAAATTACTACAAAGATCCTATAATATATGAATTTAATACAAAAGCTATATGGATTGTTATACCAGATTATTACAAAAAGATTGTCGAAGAATTATATATAGAAAATTTTAAAAATAAAATCAATGAGCATTTATCAAAAAATAAATATAGTATAAGTTTTGGAGAATTAATGAATTTTTCATTGACCATAAACAAAGACTATTTTTACGAAAAATATAGAGGACTGGCAAGCAAAAAGATAAAAGAAATAATAGAAGAATATCTATATAAAACTTATAATATAAAAGACAAAAAAATTATATTTCTAGTTAAAAAATTAGTAGATTATCAATCAGCATTCAGATCTGGACTACATGCGATAGAGCATAACATAATAAAAATATCTCCAATTATTACAAACGTAGACTCAAAAGAGTTGGGTGGATATTCTTATCCTATACATAATCAAACTGGTAAACCAACAATTTTTATATATGAAGGTTATGAATCTGGAGTGGGGTTATCTGAAATATTGTATGATAATATAGAAAAATTGATAAAAAAATCCAAGAAAGCTCTATATAAGTGTAAATGCTTAGATGGCTGTCCAAGATGTATATATTCTCCAAAATGTGGTAATTATAATGAATATTTAGATAAATACTCTGCCAGATATACATACAAAATTTTTTTTGATAAAAATATGGAAATATTTAAAAATAAATGAATTTATATTTTATTTTATGATAGGTCAAATGTATGGTACAGGGCCGAAATTATTATTAGCAGTAATAATAGTAGGAGTACTGATGGTTGCATATTCATACCTTACTACAGGAGATATGCTTAGTGGTATATATTTATTTATAAATACTACTCTACAGAATCCCCTACTTACTGGATTTATATTACTTATAGGATTTGTAGTAGGATACTTAATGGGTAGACAATATTAATAAATTGTTTTTTTAATAATTATTAATGAAAGTTGTTTTACCACAAGCAAAAGAGCTAAAAAGTATTATACCAGCGGTCGTAGCCTTTATATCAGAGGGTACATTTAAAGCAACAAAAGAGAGCATATCTTTATCATCTTTAGATCCAGCAAATGTAGCAGTAATATTATTAGATATGTATCCAAATATGTTCTTAGAATATAATGTAGAAGATGAAGAAACTTTTACAATAAACTTAGAAGATTTTAAGAAGATATTGACAAAAGTAAAATTAAAAGATCAAATATCTTTAGAAGTTGACAACAATAAGAAGAAATTTATAATAGAAGTTAAAGGAAAATCTAAGAAATTATTTACATTACCATTAATAGAATCTGAAAGCAATTTTTTAGAAGTACCAAATTTAGAACTTCCAATAAAAGTAGAAATGGATGCTAAAGCTTTTGGTGAAATATTAGCATCATCAAAAGTAATTGCCGATGAAATTAAAATAAGCGCAGATCCTAATGGTCCTAAAATAGCGATAACTGCTGAAGGAGAATTAAAGAGTATGAAAATAGAGTTAACTCCACAAGATGAAAGTATATTATCTATGGAAGTTCCATCAAAAGCTACGGCCAGGTATTCTGTAGAATACCTTTATAAACTAACTAATGTAGCAAAAGTATCAGATACTCTAACTTTTAGATTTGATAATGATAAGCCTATATGGATTACATATAAATCAATGGACAAATTTAAGTTTGGTTTTATTTTAGCTCCAAGAGAATAGCTTTATTTTTTCTTAATCTCAATTATCTTGTATATTTTCTATATTGTAGGGATAGTTATTATAAATCGACTTTTCAGTATAGGGTTATGCAAAGATATTCGTAAAACCACCAATACAAATTATACAAAAACTAGATCTCGTGTATTTGAAGAGAAAAAAAGAAAAAATATATAAATACATCAAACAAATATATATTATGGCAAAAGGTGATAGAGGTTTGCCTATGGCAGCTATAGAAAGAATCCTAAAGGCAGAAGGTTCAAAAGTTGGAGTAGAAAGGGTGGGTGCTAAGGCTGTAAAATATATGAAAGATGCATTAGAAGATTTAGCACTACAAATAGCTAAAGAAGCTATAACCTTAGCAAAACATACAGATAGAAAAACAGTAAATAAAGAAGATATAAAACTAGCGGCAAAGGCTATATTAAGAAATCTATAAGAGGCAATAAATTATTTGTTTTTCTCTTTATTATTTATATTTTTATAATATTTGCAGTAATTATTTAAGGGACAGATTTCGCATTTGGGATCTCTTGGTTTACATATGTTCCTACCAAATCTTACTAATTTAAAATTTATTAATTTCCAATAACTTTTATCCAATATTTTATATAATTCTTTTTCTGTTTCTTCGTGGTTTCTTGTATTTATTATTCCTAGTCTATTCAAGATTCTATGTACATGTGTATCAACTGCAATATAATCTTTATTACATACAACAGATAAATATAGATTCGCAACCTTTCTACCTACACCAGGTAATGATCTTATGAATTCTTCATCACATATTTTATTATAGTCCCATACTTCCGCTATATATTTTATCCATTTTGCCTTTTGGTTAAATAATCCAATATCTTTTATAGTATCTCTTATTTCATCTATACTAGAATTTTTTATATCTTCTATAGCTCTGTATTTACTGAATAATCTTTCAGATACTTCAATTGTCTTTTCTTCTCTAACTCTTATAGATATAATTATAGTTATTAATAATCTAAAAGGATCTTTATATTTTTTCCATACCTCTTCTGTAGCTAAAATATCTTTTATATCTAAGTTTAATAAAATATTTATAATGTCATTTACCATATATTAATAAGGAAATATCATTTAATATATTTTATTATAATATTTATATTTTATGCCAGAGATACAAGTAAAGAAAGTAGTTGATCTAAAAAAAGGTTCATACGTATGGTATAACAATGAGGTGTGGGAAGTATTAGATATAGAAATTGCAAAAACTGGAAAACATGGATCTGCAAAAGCAAGAATAACTATGAAATCTATAACTAGTGGAAAAGTTACAGAACTTGTAAAACAAACACAAGATCCTATAGAAATACCAATAATAAATAAAATAAGAGGACAAATTATAGCTAAGATAGATGACAATATATATTCAGTAATGAACTTAGATACTTACGAAACTTTTGAAGCAAAAGTATTAGATGAAAATCTAAAAAATTTAAAAGAAGGGCAAAAAGTAATTGTATGGGATATAGGGGAAAAAATAATTGTACAGGGATTTAAAGAATAAATTTTTTTAATTTTTTACTTATTTCATCCGCTAACCTTATAGGTTCTGGATATTTTCCCAT
The DNA here is from genome assembly GCA_036845085.1 of Candidatus Nanopusillus sp. Classification (GTDB taxonomy): domain Archaea; phylum Nanobdellota; class Nanobdellia; order Nanobdellales; family Nanobdellaceae; genus DAIUEN01. The sequence continues at coordinate 20,531 of DAIUEN010000004.1, read as the reverse complement.
AATCCAGAACTTTTCAGATATAGCTATAGAACTATCTAAAGAAATTAAATTTCCCGGAGATACATATACAAAATCATTGAATTTCACTAGTTTATATCCTACTCTCTCATTATTAACAAATATATAGTTATTTTCTATTTTCATATTCTCTATCTTTAATAATTTTTTTGTTATTCCTATAGTCGGTATATCTAAAGTCACTCCAATATACGTTGCAAGACCCATTTTAATAGGATGTAAAATTCCATGTCCATTAACGAATAATACATCTATATTTTCATTAATTTGATTAAATGTTTTTATTATAGGTTCTCCTTCTCTAAAAGATAAAAAAGATGGTATATATGGAAATTCTACATTAGTTTTAAATATATACTTATTAATGATATTTAAATCTTTATCTAGTATAACAAACACTACTATTGCATGTTCTTTTTTATAACTTATATCCACACCACCAAAAATTTCTAATTTATAAAATCTATCTTCAAGTAAAATTTTTTTTGATAACTCTTCTTGAATTTTTCTATATTTTTCCAATATTTTATCTTTTATATCAAAATCTCTAAATATATACTTATCTACATCTTTTATTTTATGATTTTCTATAACAATGCCTTCCTTTTTAAGAATTTTTTCCTGAATATGATCTTTAATATATCCATCAGATCTAACAACCCGCCACCATGGAGCTTTAAGTTTTTTATAATTTTGTACAATAAATTTAACTGCATATTTCGAACCTAAAAAGTCTGATAAAATATCAAATGTTGTTATTTTTCCCTCAGGTATAGAATTAATTAATCTCTTTAGTTCTCTAAGTATTTCATTCATAAAATAATTTAAAAAGTTATCTTAATAGAATTTAGTAAATGGAAGGATACATGAAAGAAATACTGATAGGAATAATATTACTAGCCTTTGGTGCATACTTATCATATTATTGGCTAGAAGAGTTGCTCTTAGTAATAAAAGGATCATTAGGTTTGTTTTTACTTCTATTAGGTGGAATAATATTGTGGATAGGGATAGAAGATAAAAAAATAGAAGAGGAAATAAAAAAAATAGAAGAGGAAATAAAAAAAGAAGACGAAAATAATAAAAAATGATGTATAAATTTTTAAATTTAACTTGGAAAAATAGGAAAAAAGACGAAAACTTAATAAAACTATGGAAAAGTAGATTGATTTCGTGGAGAAGAGAGCCATCAATAGTTAGAATAGAAAGACCTACAAGACTAGATAGGGCAAGAAGACTTGGATGGAAGCCAATTAATGGTATTATAATAGTTAGAGTAAGAGTTAAGAAGGGAAGTAGAAAAAGAAAAGACATGCCAAGACATGTAAAAACAACTAGTTATTACTTTTACAGGACATTAGATATACCATTACAAGTAATAGCAGAACAGAGAGCTCAAAGAAAATATATTAATATGGAAGTTTTAGGATCTTATTATGTTGCTGAAGATGGTAAATATATATGGTATGAAGTAATCTTAGTAGATCCAAACAATCCCAATGTATTATCTAGAGAAGAATATGCGTGGATAATAAATCATAGAAAAAGAGCATTAAGAGGACTAACTCCTAGAATGAGAAGAACCTTAAAAGAAGTTAGAAGACATATAAAGTAAATTTATTTTTAAAATAATTAGATCTTTTTAGTAAATGTTTTATGCTTTATAAAATAACAGTGTTATTTAAAGATTTTACTCATATATATTAATTATGCTAATAATAGAAAACCTAAACGTTTATGCAGAAGATAAAAAAATATTAGATAACATTAACTTAGTTGTTAAAGATAATGAAGTTATAGCAATAATTGGACCAAATGGATCTGGAAAAAGTAGTCTAGCAAGAGCAATAATAAATGATCAAAAACTAAAAAAAGAAGGAAAAATAATTTACAATAATACCGATATAACAAATCTCGAAACAGAAGAAATTGCTAGGTTGGGTATATTTTATTCTTTTCAGGAACCACCAGAAATAGAGAATCTAAGATTAAGAACCCTACTAAAATTTTTATTAAAAGATTACGACGAAAATAAAATATTAGAACTTGGAAGAGAATTTAACTTACCAGAAGATTTTTTAGATCGAGGAGTATTTTATAATTATTCTGGTGGAGAAAAAAGAAAACTAAATTTATTAATTGCTATTCTACTTAATAAGGATTTGTATATTTTTGATGAAATAGATAGTGGAATTGATATAGAATTTCAAAAGAAAATAAAAAATATAATAAATGAACTAAAAAAATCTGGAAAAACAATAATGATAATAACTCACAATATAAAATTTTTAAAAGATATAGATGTTGATAAGATAGTTGTTATGAAAGATGGTAAAATTATAAGCATTAGTGGAAAAGAGATTATAGATATTGTAGAAAAATATGGATATTCCGGATTTTAAACAAATATTCAGAAAGTATTATGACAAAGAATTCGATAATTATGATATAGAGAAAAAAATAATAGAAAATGAAAGTTTTGAACTAAAATGCAACAAAAAAATATATTTCAACGAAATAAAATTATCTAAAAATATTAAAATTAAATTAGAAAATGAGGACAAATCTATTGTATATAATAGATTTATTATAAAAGATAAATCAGATATAAAGATGTTAGTTATTAATAAAGGTCATTTACTTATCTATAACGAAATTCTGTTAGATAGTAACTCGGTATCTAATTTTGAAGAAAGATATGTAAATTATGATAAGCTAATAAACAGATCAGAACTTATAATTGAAAAAGAAAATAGCAAAGGTAGTTTAAATCAATATTTATTGGAATATGGAAATACTTTTTCTGTATTAATACCAATATTAAAAGTAACAAATTATTCATCAAAAGGCTTTCACGGATCTAAAATAGTAAAAATATTGCCAAATATGCAATTTTATTTAAACTCTCTAGGTATAAACAAAAAAGACATAGAAAGGTTAATATTTGAAGACTTTATCTATATATAAATTTTTATTATATATATACCATATGCCTGAAGATGTAAATAAAAAAACAATAAAGAATTTGGAAGATTTACCTGGAGTTGGTCCAAAAACAGCCCAAAAATTAAGAGACGCTGGTATATATACTATAGAAGATTTAGCATTATCTTCTGTTCACGAATTGGTTGAGAAAGCTGGAATGGGAGAAGAAACTGCCAGAAAATTAATTGAAATTGCGGAAGATATCGTAGGTCATGGTATTAGATCTGCATATGAATACTTTGAATCTAGAAAAAATGTTGACAGAATTACTACAGGATCTAAAGCTTTAGACGACCTACTTGGCGGTGGTATAGAAACACAAGCTTTAGTGGAAGCTTTTGGTGAATTTGGATCTGGAAAAACACAATTAGGACATCAACTAGCAGTAAATGTACAATTACCTAAAGAACAAGGAGGGTTATCAGAAAATGATAAAATAGCAAAGGCCTTATATATAGATACTGAAGGTACTTTTAGACCAGAAAGAATACAACAGATGGCTAACGGAGTTGGATTAAATCCTGATGAAGCAATGAGAAACATTCTTTTTGTAAGAGTATTTAACTCAGATCATCAAATAAAAATAATTAAGAAAGTACCAGAACTAATAAGAAATAATTATAACATAAGATTAATAGTTATAGATTCTATTACTGCACATTTTAGAGCAGAATATGTTGGAAGAGGAACATTGGCTGAAAGACAACAAAAACTAAATCAACATCTAAGAGATCTACTAAAAATTGCTACTGCATACAACTTAGCTGTATATGTAACAAATCAGGTAATGGCAAAACCAGAAACTTTCTTCGCAATAGATCTAGTACAAGCAGTTGGTGGACATGTGCTTGCACATGCTATAACTTATAGAATTTTCTTAAGGAAAGGAAAAGATAGAACAAGAATAGCTAGACTAATAGATGCTCCACACTTACCAGAAAGGGAAGTTGTATTTAGGATAACAGAAGAAGGAGTTAGAGATGTATAGTTATCATTATAGTTTGGACAAAGCAGTTTTATATCCTAGATATAAGTCATATAAATATTCCATCTCTTTTTCTAATGCTTCTTCAAATGATAAACTTAAGTCTAAAGACGTATAAATTAATTCTAGCATAGTATAAAAACAGTAAAAATCGCATTTTAAATTATACTTTGAAACAATATTATATAAATTATGAGAGATATAATCGTCTAAATTTGAAAGATTGCTACTATTAGGTCTAGATAAAATTTCTTTTATTTTTTCTATAAGTTTATTTATATCTCTTTTAAAATATGGTTTTTCTTCTATTTTCTTATATAGATCATAATAATATTCGGATAAGTCATAATACATCTTTTTACTATAATTAAAAACAGAAACTGCAAGATCTAAAAGATTTCCATGATATATTTTTAGATATTCTATAGTATCGAATACTTCTCTAAATGATGTATGATATTCATCATAATATTTGGAGTGGTTTAGTTCGTGTAGCAATGTTCTAATTGTATATATTAAAAATACTTTATATAAAATATCCGATTTTCTTTTATTGCTTATGAATTCAAATATATTTTTTAACTCTTCAGATACTAAAATACCAATATTATTTTCCAAAAAACTTATCGAACTTTCAAGAATCCTCTGTAAATTTATAGTAACTTTATTCATCTTTAGATCATACATACCGCGTTCGTTATAATTCGGAGGAACTGTTCTTTCTTCTTCTATTATAATTTCCATACCACAAATTCTACTGTTTCCATATTTCGATATATAATATAGTAAAACATTATTTATACAGTCTCTTATAGGCTCAAAATTTTTCATTAACGCATCATCTAATTTTTTTTCTATTATTTTATAACTTATTAAAATATTTTTTCTTTTATCTAAATGAAGAATTTCTTCTAATTTAGTAATTTCTTTATTATCTATAGAGTAAGTTATAATCCTTACATTACTATAAGCATATTTCATCAAATTTTGTATAAAATAATTTTTATAAATGTAACTACTGTTTGATAAATATAGAATTTGCAAATAAATTAATTTATAAATTGACAATTACTATAGAATAGATATGGCTGAAAGATACGACGCTTCATCTTTAATAAACAAATCTGTAGTTACAGACAAAGGAAGAAAATTAGGTGATGTTGCAGATCTTTTGTTTGATGAGAGGAGTGGTGAAGTCATTAGTATTATATTAAAGAATCCTACAGAACATGCTGTAAGATTAAATTTAGAAAAAACAAAAGAAGGATATCTAGTACCATTCATGGCTGTAAAAGCAATAGGAGACTTTATTGTTATATCTGAAGAAGATTTAGTATAATAGCTTATTTTTTATAAGACTTTTTATTTATTATTTTTAAGTAAGTGATGATGCAAGGCAATACTGAATAGTGAAGATACAACGATGTTCTGATACATTTTATATATTTTTATAAAAATCATCCAGCATATCTCTCAATTTTTTTAAACGTTTTTCTATTTTTTTGATTTTATTTTCATAATTATTTTTATAAAAAGCAATTAAATTTTCATCATAGATAAAAAATATTCCATCACACAATCCCATAAGCCTGTAATACAATGATTGTATCTTAAAATTAATATATTTCACTATATTTGTTATATCATAATTCTCCACATTATAAATTATCTCTTTCATTAAATCTTTATAGTTAGGATATCTATTTAATATCCCATATATAGAAATCCTTTTATCTAATTTTATATTTTTTCTGGATTTAGCATGTTTTAATATATTTTTTAGTATACCAATATAAATATACAAGTCACGTATAGTATTATTGAATATATTTTCTAAAAATTTCGAAAAATAAGAAGGTAAACTCTTTTCTTGTGTAATAAAACCATAAAGATCTCTTATAGTAATTTTTTCTATAAAATAATATATTTCTATACTTTTATTTTTAGTTAGTATATTGTATTTAGAAACTTTATATTCTTCTAAAGATTTAATTATAAGATATAATAAATGAATTCTAAATATTTTGTTGTAATATTCTGCAGCTATATTTTTATCTTGATTAATATTAATACTTTTTAATAGATCATCTAATCTTATATGTAAATATTCTGGTTTTTTATTATTATTTTCTGAAAAAATAATGCCTTTAATATCTGATAAAAGCATTATTCCATATTTTTTTATTATATAGTATAGTTCTGGATAAATAAGATTTAGGTAAATATATTCTATAATATTTTTGTATTTTTCTTCAATATTTATTTCTATTTTTACTTCTATGTTACCAATTTTATCTCTTAAAATAATTAAGCTATTGCTTAAACTCTCTATTTTATAGGTATTTTTTACCATTAAGTAATAAATTTTTATTAAAATTTAAAAATCACTATAAGATAAAATTACCTGATCGATTGTGTAAAATTTTTCATTCACCTCTCTTGTTTTATCATATAATTTCTTTTTAATTATTCTAAATATTGTAAAATTATAAGGTCTGTTAGTTAATTCATATAATCCTTTTAATGTTGAATATAATAATAAATATTCGTTTATATTTTTTCTGTAGAGGATTTCATATTCTTGAATTTTCTTATAAAAACTTTCTTTGTTTCTAATTATGTCTTTGGGGTTTAAAATAGCGTAATTTAATAAATTATCAATATGTTGCAATAAATTTTCTAATCTCTCTTGAGTAATACCAATCTTGCCATGTAGGTATAATATTAAACTACTGTAAAGTTCTGGATAATTTTTTACAAGATTATATAATTTTTTGGAAATAATTTCTCCACTCCTACATGGAATCTTTTTTCCTTTTTTATCTTTACCACACAGAATTTTCTGCCAATGATAAACCATATTAACGACAAATTTATACAAAATTTCTGCAAGTAGTATATGTGAAAAGCCAGAGCTATTTTCTGTATCTATATAATTTAAGATTTCTTTAGCTTCTTCAACAGAAACATAAACTTTCTTTTTAGGTCCATAAGGTATTTTATCATATCTTTTATTGATTGATTGCAATATATAAATCTCCCTAGGATTATAACGATCTATTTCTTTTATATTACGCAATAGCAAAATAGTCTGATAAATTTCACTGATATCCTTATCCTCTATCTTTTTGTCTAACTTTATTTTACAGTTTCTAGCTTGGAAAATATTTGTTATATTACTAATCTTGTTACTATCCCTCATAAATAGTAAATGATAGTATTCCTTATAAATATTTTTATAGTATTTTTATAACATCCCCATTTTGTAAAATATCTTCTTCAGACAAGATTTTTTTAGTTTTTAACTCAATACCTTTAATTATATCTTTATCTAAATCTTTATGTATTCTTCGGGCTAAATCTCTTATATTGCTTCCGTATTTCAAAAATATTGCATCTGGCATAACATTTCCATTAGAATCTGTTAAATCTATATTTTTTACAGGATATACCACAATATAACCAAGCAAATTAAAAATTAGAGTATTTAAAGATAAAAATACCCCATTTACTTTGAAATTTTCAAAAAAAGACATTTTAGCATATTCTACAAAGTTTTCAGTATATTTATCTTTTTTCTTTATTATTATTTCTCCATCAAGTGGGAAATATTCAATTTTACCCTCTTTTTCTAGAGTAAGTAAACCCAACTCAATATAAGAAGATGCTGGCAAAATTATTTTATCTTTATATTTTTTCAAGGCTTTTTCATAATATTTTTTAGAAGATATCAAATCTATTTTATTGGCAACATAAACAAAAGGTTTTGATAACCTAAATAAGTATATTAAAAACTTAAATAATGTTTCATCATCAATATTAAATATACTGTCTTCATCTATATTGAATTTTTTCATAGAATAAATTATTTTTTCTCTACTAATCTTAAAAGATTGTATTATTTGAACTACCTTTTCGAACTTTTTATTCTTATCTAAGAATATTTTTCTTTTTATAGACAAAATATTTTTCTTTATTCTAGAATAAAACCAATAATATATTTCATTCTCAACCCACTCAAAATCCTGTAAAGGATCGTAAGATCCCAAAACTACACCTTTTCCATTTTCATCTGTAGTACCAGATATATCTATCACATTTATGAATCCTTCAGCATCTTTTATTGCATGAACAAACTTATCTTCTAAATTTTTTTCACTATTTCTTCTTATGATACCCGGTGTATCCATTATATCTATTGGAATATATCTTTTACCATGTTTACAAAATCCCTCTCTCGGATTACATTTTTTATTAAATAGTTTGTCTGGACAGTCTGCAATAACAAAAGCTTTTCCTAAGTTAAAATCAGATTCTAATACAATATCTTTTGCATTTTGGAAAGAATAAAAAGTTAAAGATTTAAAAAAAGAACTCTTTCCAGAATTTGGTTTACCTATAATAACAGTAAATACCAAGTTATTCGCTAGGTTTTATCAAAGATATATTATCTCCCCTTAAGAATATCCAAGAATATCTTTTCTGCGTATCTAATTCTACTACTTGTTCTAATACCATATTTGGATGAGCATCCCATGCAACTAATAATCCTTTATATGCTTTTCCATTTTTCATCTCAACTATTATTTCTTTACCTTTAGATTGATTTATAACATCTAGAGGTCTTAAGATTTCCATACCAAAATTAAATAATAAAAATATTTAAAAATTTAGTCCTACTTCAGAAGTATTGCATTTATAACACCATCTTGACCAGGCCTAGAAATAACTTTTGCATTACCCAATTCTGTTTTAATAATTGTATTTTTAGTTATTATTTTATTTCTATTTAAATTCTTATCATTGGGATTTTCTACAACATCTAATATTTTTACTTTTTTGAAAACTTTATTGATAGGATCATATACATTAGCATATAATGCTTCTTTTAGTTTAGTTTTTATATTTCCGAATTTAGTTCTAACGTTATATCTAACTTCTTCAGATTTCTTTGAGATTTTCGTTAGTATAGGCTCTCTTCCATATTCATATTTTCTCTTTTTGTGAATTCTGGCTAACTTTTTACCATTATCTTTCCTTAAATCTTTACCTTGATATACAGAAAGCCCTCCTTTTAAATATAATGTTACCATTAAAATTTTTGATAACAAAAAAGCTTAAAAAACATTTTAAATGTAATATAAAAGATATCGCGGGGGTGCCCGAGCGGTCAAAGGGGTCGGGCTTAAGACCGCTTAAAATTATGGTAAGAGACCCGATGGGTTAAGGCCCGCCAGGGGTTCAAATCCCCTCCCCCGCAATTTCTTTAAATGATAAGAAGGAATTATTTTTAATGATTAATATTACTCATGGAGATGCTGATGGTATAGGGTGTTTATCTTTACTGTACAAGAAATTTGGAGATAAATTCAAAGTTTATTTTTCAAGTCCCAAATTAATTAATAGACATCTATTAAGAATAATAGAAAATAATGATAAAAATGACACAGTATATATTACAGATATTGCAATAAATCAAGAAGCTATATACTTGGCTTCGTATTTTAAAGAAGTATATTGGATAGATCATCATGAAACAAATTATGAAGAACTTACTAAAAGAGTTAAAGTATACATAAAAAAAGAAAGTTCTGCTACAAAAGTATTATCTGAATACTTAGACGTAAAAGCAGATTACATAGATATTATAGATAAGATAGATTCTAACAAAATTGAAAGTGATATAGAAAAAAATTTTAGAGATTTAATATCGGCTATAAGGTATTTTCATCCAAAAAGCTTTGATATTTATTTTATATCAATTGCAAAAAGTTTAGCAAGAGGATATGATATAGCTAAAATAATAAATAGTAATATAGAACTTCTACAAAATTTTAAAAAAGAAATTGAGAAAATCTTTAGAGATGTAGATAAAAGAATGTATACTATAAATAATAAAGTTGCAATAATATCCTCAGATACCAACATACCGTCATCTTATTATTTAGAATATATAAAAAGAAAGCTCAATGTTAATTATGATTACATTATAATTCTTTATACAAAAAATAAAAGAGCTGAAATAAGAACCTTAAATAATAAAAATGTTTTAGATATAGCGAAAATGTTTAATGGTGGTGGTCATGAATATGCCGCCGGATTTTCTTATGATAATGAAAGTGAAGTAATAAAGAAGTTAGAATTGCTATTTAGCATAACATAAAATATTTTTCCTTACACAAAGTAAATTTTATAACTTTATAATAAGAATTTCTATTATTGATGAAAGACTCATCAGCTGATAAATGATGAAGGTCTTGAGCTCTGAAAAATTAAATAATAAAATTTTCATATTTTTGTCCTAAACTTAATTTTGTTAGTATAATAAGTATTTCTATATATTACTTATTGAAATGATTGAAAGTTTAGAAAATCCATCGTAAAACTAAATTTAAGTAATATACTTACTAAACTTGTTTTTATTCTTTAAAACTCTACTACAAGGGTGTCCACAGGATAGTCAAAAAGTTAATAGTTCATATAGAGTTTTTCAGAATTTAAAAACATTAAAATGGGACCGCGGGGATTCGAACCCCGATCACTGGGACCCAAACCCAGCAGCCTGCCACTAGCCTACGGTCCCATAAAATATAAAAATTATTCTCAAAAATTAGTTTTTTAAGTTTATTCTAATATTATTTCTCAATGCCACAACATGGAAGACATCAACCAAGAAGAGGATCTATGCAATTTTGGCCAAGAGTTAGAAGTAAAAGAATTTATCCGAGAATAAAAAATTGGCCTGAAATAGAAGAAACTATTCCTGTAGCTTTTGCAGGTTATAAAGTCGGAATGACACATTTCTTGATTAATGATAATACATTTACTCCAGTTACAATTTTAGAAGTTCCCCCCATAAAAGTACTTGGATTTAGATTATATAGATATGATATAAATAAAGGATATCAATCTATGTATGAAGTTTTATCAAATAATATAGATGAAAGAGTAAAAAGAAAGATAAAAACCATTGTAAATAACGAAGATATTATAGAAGACTTAAAAAAAGCAGATAGCTTAATAGAAAAAACAAAGTTAGTTAAATTAATAGTACATACTCAGCCATGGTTGACTACAGTAAAAAAGAAGAAATCAGAAGTCTTTGAAATACCTATTGGAGGAAAAGACATTAAAAAAGCATATGAATATGCAAAAAACATGATAAATAAAGAATTAAAATTAACAGACATTTTCAAAGAAGGAGAATACATAGATGTAATATCTATTACAAAAGGTCATGGATTTACCGGAGAAGTAAAGAGATTTGGAGTTACTATACAACCAAGAGAACACAAAGTAGGAGATTCTGCTAGGCATGTACAATCAAGAGGAGCAAGAGGAATGCACAGAATATTCCCTACAACTCCAATGCCAGGTCAATATGGATTCTTTAGGAGAACAGAATACAATAAACTAATATTAAAGATATCAGATAATCCTGAAGAAATAAATCCAAAATCAGGATGGCCTCATTATGGAGTTATTAAAAATACTTGGATTGCCATAAAAGGATCTATTGGTGGTTCTATAAAAAGATTAATAATACTAAGAAAAGCGATAAGACCTCATAAAAAAGAAGAGAAAGTAAAAATAGAATATATATCTCTAGCTCCAAAGAACTAAAATAATGTTTAGTAAATTTTGGAAAAAATTTTTATTAGTTATAACACTTTTATCCATAATATTTATATTATTTTTTATTTTTTCTTTAAGATTACATGAAAATAAGAAAACTGTATTAATATTAAAAATTGATGATGTTATTACTTATGACAATTTAGATATAGACTCTATTGTAAAAACTATAAATAGCAGCAAATATGATGGCCTAATTTTTTATATAAATTCTCCAGGAGGTGACATATCAATACTAAAAATACTATATTATTTAGATAAAATAAATAGTTCTATACCAATAGTATGTTATATAGATCACCAAGCCACATCTGCAGCATATTGGTTATGCTCAAAATCAGATTATATAATTTCCTCTCCAGATTCATTAGTTGGAAATATAGGAGCATATGCTATATTTATAGATAGCAGCAAATTACTTGAAAAAATAGGAATAAATATAACAATAATAGAATCTACTCCGCATAAAACTATAGGAAATGTTTATTATCCTTTAGATGATGAAGAATACAAATTTATACAAGAAACTCTAGATAATATTACTAAAATGTTTATAGACGATATAAAATCTAAAAGAAATATACATAACGAAAAACTTGCATTCTCCGGTCTACCATTTTATTCATTCCAAGCGATAAATATAGGACTTATAGATGAAATTGGAGATATAAACTCCGCAAAAAGAAAAATTTCAGAACTTTTAAATGTTTCCGAAGATAAAATAAATTTTATAGAAGTAAATTTTAAAGTGAAGAAAGGAATATTAGAAAAACTTTTATTGTTTAACTCCCTCTTCGAAGGATTCAATAACTATATATATAAAAAGAGATTGTATGAATTAAAAATAGTCATATAAATTTATTAAATTTTTTTGAAAAATAACTTTAAATGAATGTTAAAATATATAGAGTATCTGGAGTTATAGAAAAAGTAAAAATACTAAGATATCCAAGAAAAAAAGAGGGAGTAATAACAAAAAGAAGGGTAATATATAAATTTTCTAAAGAAATATTGGGAGTGAATGAAAAAGATGTTATTGAAAGAATATATTCTATATTTGGGAGCAATTATAAAGTAAAACGAAATAAAATAAAAATATTAGAAATAAAAGAAATAAAAGAAGGAGAAATAACGGATATGAGTTTGAAAAAAATGTTAGAATATATAAAAAATTTAAATAATGTCTGAAAAAGAAAAAATTAAAGCAATAAAAGAGTATCTAATAGAAGAAAGAAGATTATTAAGCGAAAAACTAATAGAATTAGAATACCTAAAAAAAATATTATCAGAATTTAAAAAAGTAAACGAAACATATATAAAACTAGGTGAAGGAATATTTTTTAAAGGTTCTATAATAGATGATCAGAAATTTCTAGTAAATGTGGGAAATAATGTATATATAGAAAAAAGTAAAGAAGATTTGCTAAAAATATTAGATGAAAACATAAAAAAGATTGAAGATAGAATAAAAGAGATAGACGATAAATTAAATAAATTTGATAATCTATCTAGCTAAAAAAGTTCTGTATATTAACAATTTCGTGACCTGTAGTATTCTTCCCAACAAATAAATAATTTTTATTTATTTCTATACCATACCTTAAGTAAGGACTACCAAAATTTACAGAGCCTATTCCAACATTATATCCAGAATATTCTGCTATCTTATTTATAACTTCATCTGACAATTCTTGAGATACCAAAAGCTTATCCTTGTATAATTTAGATATACTTCCAATTAGAAATCTTGATTTTATTCTTATACTTTTTAATCCAGTAACTTTTTCAAGTAATTCTATATCTTGTTTTCTTGCATATGAATATAATATATAATCTTTTCCAATTATAAATAAATTTCCAAGTAAGTTAGATACAGTATTTACTTCTATAACATCGAAATGCTTCTTTAATATATTCAACAATTCTACTGGAGTATTTTTACTAACAATTATATTGTCTCCAAATTCTAAAATATATGGAGTTATTATATCTACTTTTATTTCATATTCCATGATGTCAATGTCTTTTATATATATCTTTTCATTTCTTATCATGAAGTCTTCGAATAGGTGAAAATATAATCCTATCGAAGGTATTGCATCTATTTTTCTTACAATCATTTTGAAAATATAATATAGAATTATTTATAAATTATGAATATCGAAATTGATTAATGAGAATATTTTTAACATCCAAGGTATATATTTGAAAAATATGGTACTATTTAACTTTTTCAAAAAAAATACCAATAATGATAAACAAATCAAAGAGATGACAAAACCACAAGAATCATATTCTAATATTAATGAACAGATAAAAATATTAGTAGAATCCATTTCAAATTTATCAAAAGACATTAACGAAATTAAAACAAGAGTTTCTGAAATATCACAAAGCGTAGATGATTTAAATTCTAAAGTACAGAATCATCAAGAAGAAATTACAAACATGAAAAATTCTATAGAAAAAATGTTTTCTATATATGAAGTACTAATAAAGAATTACAACCCTTTTATTGAAGAAGAACAAATTAAAAATATAAAAATTCAAGAAGAAAAACAAGTAAATGAAACTAACCACGAAAAAAATAATAAGATACTACCTTTGCAAGAATTAAAAAATGAACCTAGAGTAGCATCAATAATAATAGGATGGTTGGCTTATTTGGTTTCTAAGTCCAATATATCAGAAACGGAAAAAGCTTTAGATTATTATACCGATATAGAATGGATATCCGAAAAAGTAAATATAAAATTAAAAGAATATTTAAAATTGATAGATGGATATGGATCGGAAAATAAAAAGCTTACACCGCAAGATCACTTAGTAAGTTTATATATAATAACTAAATTAGCTACTATAGATGAAAAAACACCTATAGAAAAGATAAAGGATATATACAAAGAGTTAATAGAAAGAGGATACATAAATCCTATTAAAGTAAAAAATGAATAAAGAAATAATTATCCTAATTTCTATGTTTATTGGAGGATTCTTAGTATTATATTTATTCTTTAACAATTATAACACCGGAAAAGCAATACTAGAAAGTTTGGATGACATTTCATATTACAATATATTATATAGCACTGTATCTACGAGTAATGATGTATCTGTATTATATATACTGACTAAAGATAAATTAAAAGAAGTATGTATATATTCTGTGAAAGTAAATGGTAAAGACATAAACTTTACTTATGTATTAGAGAACTCCAATATAATTAAAGTAGAAATATATGAACCTGTAAAGGCTGATGATACAATAAATGTACATTTCTGTAATAATCAAGAAATTAATGTAAAACCATGACCGAATATATAAATATAAATATAGAAAAAGATGACTTTGGACTAAAATTAGGTGGAGGAATACCAAAAGGCGTAGTAGGTATAATTGAAGGTAGCGAAGGATTTGGAAAAAGTATTATTTCTCAAAGAATACTATATGGCGCTTTGTATAACGGTCATTCTGTAACATATATATCCACAGAACTATCAGTAGTAGATTTTATAAGACAAATGAACTCTTTAGGATATCATATAGAAGATTATCTATTATCTGGTTCTTTGCTATTTATACCAACTTTAACATTATTTGGAAAAATAAAGGAAGGGGAAGATCTTATATTTGAGCTTAAGAAAGAAAAATCTAGAAAAATATTTGAAAAAGATATTATAATAATAGATTCTTTATCTTATCCTTTAATTAACGGTATCGATAGAAAAAAAGCAATAGAAATTATAGATTTCTTATATAAAATAAAAAATATGGATAAAACTATATTAATAACATATAACCCAAAAGAGATAAATAAATTCTTTTTAGAAAATATAAGGAGAGTTTCAGATATTTATTTAATGATAAAAATAAGTACATTAGGGGAAAGTATGATAAGATATATTGAGGTAAAAAGATTTAGATATCCGCAATCACTTTATTCAACAGTAATACCATTTAGAGTAGAACCTGGTATAGGATTAATTGTGGAAGTATCTTCATTAGTATAATGCCTGAGGAGCAAATATTGAAACAAAAAGAATATGTTATAAATACAAGAGATAAACCTACATTAATATATAATATTACAAAAAATTTTGATGAGGCTATAGAAAAGTTTGAGCATTTAAGAATATATGTTGAAGAAGTATCATCAAAAATAGGCACTCCTACTTGGATAATAGAATTAGATAGATCTTATAGAGATAAAGAATATTTTAACATAATATACCCAGTGGGAGATCCTATTTTTATAGGAATATATAAACTCCCTGGCGAAGGAATATATTATAATGCTATAGAACCACAATTATCATCTGAAGAAAAAGAAAAATTAGAAAAAATACAAAAATTAATAGTAAAATATGCCATTGAAAATATTGATATAAAAAACAATGAAGAAATAAAGAACAAAATTTTGGAATTGTATAATAAAGTGGTAGCAATAAAGAAAAAACCTTTATTTTCTGAAAAAGTATTAATTAAAGATGAAAAAGAATACAATAAACTATTATATTTCTTAATAAGAGAAAGATTTGGATATGGAAAATTAGAACCTCTGATAAGAGATCCTTACTTAGAAGATGTACATATATTAGGAGTAGGTCCAATATATGTAGTACATAAGATATTTGGAATGGTAAAAACAAATATGCAATTTAAAGATGAAGTAGAACTAGATAGATTCATAATAAAATATTCTGAAATAGTAGATAGACCTGTATCAGAAGCTAGACCAATAGTAGATGCAATACTTCCAGATGGATCTAGAGTTAACTTCATATTTGGTAAAGATATATCTTTACATGGATCTTCATTTACTATTAGGAAATTCTCAGCTAAACCGCTATCTATTACTCAGCTAATATCATATGGTACTATATCTCCAGAAGAAGCTGCATACTTATGGTTGGCTATAGAAAATGGAATGAATATAATTGTTTCTGGAGAGACTGCTTCTGGAAAAACAACATTACTGAATGCACTAACAACTTTTATAAGATATGACTGGAAAGTATATTCTGTAGAAGATACTCCAGAATTAAATCTACCACATCCAATATGGCAAAGACTCGTAACAAGACAAGTTGGTAAATCTTCTGATGTAGAAATGTATGATTTACTTAAAGCAGCACTGAGATCTAGGCCTAACTATATATTAGTAGGAGAAATTAGAGGAAAAGAAGGTTATGTAGCTTTTCAGGCTATGCAAACAGGTCATCCTGTAATGACAACATTTCACTCTGGAAATATAACACAATTAATAGAAAGACTTACAGGAGAGCCAATAAATATACCAATACAATATATAGATAACTTGAATATAGCAGTATTTACTAGCTCTGTAATTATAAAGGGTAAAATTGAAAGAAGAATTACTTCTATATTTGAAATAGAAAAATACGTTAACGAATTAAAAAGAGTTTCTGTAAGAAAAGTATTTTATTGGGATAGTATAAGAGATAAACACATATTCTCTGGTTTATATAATAGTTATATACTTGAAAATAAAATTGCGCCTCTGATGAGATTAAGTGATAAAAGACAGATATATTCTATATTAAACTTGAGGGCTAAAATATTAAAGAAAATGGTTGAAGAAAAAATATTCGATTTCTTTGAAGTATATAGTGTAATAAAGAAATATTATGAGGGTGGTTTAAAGGCATTACCTTTTAATTTATAAAATTTAATATAGATAATCTACCTTATGAATCGGTATTGAAGAAATACAAATTCTATTATGGAAAAAGCCTTCAATAGAAGTATTAAATGAAAGTAAGGTAAGAAATATTATAGACAAAGGTATAGGATTTAGACATTACATAGGATATGAAATATCAGGATATGTCCATATAGGAACTGGAATAGTTTCTGGATGTAAAATAATTGATATATCAAAATTTGGGGAAGTAAGTGTGTTTTTAGCAGATTGGCATTCTGTAATAAATAATAAATTGGGAGGAGATCCTAATAACATAAAGAAAATAGCTAACGGATATTTCAAAGAAGCTATGAAAAAATCTATAGAAGCTTTGGGGGGAAATCCTAATAAAGTTAAATTTGTGCTAGCATCTGAAATATATGATAATAATTATTGGTCTGAAGTAATAAAAATAGCCAAAGAAACAACATTAAATAGAGTTTTAAGATCAATAACAATAATGGGTAGAAAGTATGATGAATCCATACCTTCAGCGTATTTGATATATCCTATTATGCAAGCAGCAGATATTATTTTTCAAAAAATAAATATAGCACATGCTGGTATAGATCAGAGAAAAGCTCATGTAATAGCTTTAGAATATGCAAGCAAAATAGATTATGATCTTATTGCATTGCATCATCAGTTAATAACTAATTTAAAATTACCTTATGAAATATTCCAAAAATTAAAAGAGGGTAATGAAAAGGAAGCAAAACAAGAATTATCCGAATTAAAAATGTCAAAATCTATACCAGGTTCTGCACTATTTGTACATGATTCTGAAGAAGAAATAAAGAAAAAAATTATAGAAGCTTTTTGTCCTCAAAGAGAAACAAAATTTAACCCAATATGGGAATTATTAGAATATATAATATTTAGAGAACAAGAGAATTACGGTATTATAAAAATATTAAAAGATCTTGGAGAAAAAATAGAAATAAATAATTATGAAGAATATGAAAAGATGAAAGACTCTAATAAAATTGATTGGGAAAATATATATAAAAAGTTAGACAAATATGATAATAAATTATTTAAAGAAGGATTTAAAGAAATAGAATTTGAAATAATAAATAAAAAAACTGGAGAAAGAAAAATATATACTACTCTTTGGGATCTAAGAAAGGATTGGATAGATGGAAAAATACATCCACTAGATCTTAAAGAAGCTGTAGCAAATTGGTTTATAGAAAAATTAAGTCCTATATACAAGTACTTTACAGAAGGACCTGGAAAAAAATATAAAGAAGAGTTGGACAACCTAAAAATTACTAGGTAATAATTTTGATTTTTTAAATATTTATAACTACTTTTAAATAATACTTTTTATAAATTTTTCTTTTAATGTTTATTAATGAAGATTGACGATATGATAACCACCATAAAGTTGTATCTACAATTATATTTAATGTATGCAAAGAAAATATTTGATAGAAGCAATGATATAAATGCAAAAGCCATGATTTTAATATCTTTAAGATATGATGACATAAAAGAAATAATAAATGATATTTTAAAAGAAAAAGAGAAATTTTACGAACTTGTAAAAGAAGGCAATTATTCGGAAGCTTATATAATATATAAAAATATAGAGTATAAATATAAAATTGCAGAAAAAATGTTACTAGAACGAATAGAAAATTTAGTAAAAATAAGAGCTTTAGAGTTATCTAAAAAATATTAAATTTTAAGTATTTCTTCATATATCCTATTAGGATCCTCATTATCATATGTTTCTACCTCTACTCTATAATATGGCTCAGTCTGTGCATATCTAATGAGTATTCTCCTCTTATTTTCCTTCAATAATTCAACTCCATCTAAAGTGTTATTTAGTGTATTTATTTCATAGTTATATTTTTCTGCGTATAAATATCCTTTTTTTATCCAATCTTCCTTCATTTCAACATTCAGCTTTAAGAATTTATATTCAGGAACTTTTATATCTTCAAACCACATATTTTTCTCTTTGAAGTACTTTATTAATTTTAGACCAGCATAAAGAGCATCATCTATATATCCATTATCTGCATGATATATATGACCAGTAATTTCTATTCCTAAATATGCATTATTACGCAAACATTCATTTATGATATAAGAATGACCAGGTCTAGATAAGATAGCTTCCCCGCCCTCTTGTTTGATCAAAGTCCTTAAATATATAGGCAAAGATATTTCTAGTATATACTTCTTTTCTTTTTTAATAAAAGGCATTATATATTTATCCATAGTAAATAAATTACCATTAGAATCTACTATTCCCAATCTGTCACCATCTCCATCAAAAATAAATCCAAAATCTAACTTTTTATCCTTAACTAAATTCTGTAGTTGTTGTACATTTTTAGGATCTGCAGGATCAGGATTATGTGCAGGAAAATTGCCGTCTAATTTTCCATTGATTACTATTACTTCATTTCCCAAATCTGTCAAGATTTCTTTCATTAGAACCATAACAGAATTTGAAGGATCATAACCTATTCTATATCCTTTAACATTCCTGAATCTCTTTCTCATATACCAAATATAAATTTCTATTGCTGATTTTTCTTCTTCAACTATTCCTACTTTATCAGAAGGAACTTTTACATTATTTACTAATTTTTCAATTAATTTAACTTCTTCTGGTTCTACATCTAATCCAGTAGGTTTTATCATCTTTATTCCATCATATTCTTTAGGGCTATGAGATGCTGTAATCATTAGTACTGGCATATTATATACCTTTGCTAAATAATGTGCTTCAGGGGTTGAACCTAAACCAAAGTCTAAAATATTATGAGTGTGGGTTAATGCTGATACTAAAATATTTCTCATTCTTTCAGAATATAATCTTATATCTCTAACTATTCCAATAGTTTCATAATTTTCAAAAAATTTCCCCAAAGCTAAACCAATTTTGAATACTAATTCATCTGTTAGTTCTATACCATATATGCCTCGAATATCATATAACTTAAAAACCCCCATAAATAAAGGATAGAACTTATACAATTATAAATAATTAAACTACTATCTCAAGGTAATAAATTTTAAATAATGATTCTAACAAAAATAATTTATGAGTCTTGAAGAAAAAGTAGATATAAAAAAAATTATAAATTTAATAGAACGGGAACATAGGAAAAATCCATTTATAATTTATGAAAGAATACTATTTGTTACAAAAGATACTATATTTGGAGATTATAATATAA
>DAIUEN010000003.1:0-28684 GCA_036845085.1 Candidatus Nanopusillus sp. | reverse complement strand
AAATTTATAAATTCCAAAGTTGTATATATTATGGTCTAAATTTTAAGAATTTCTAAAATATCTTTTAATATTTCTTCAGGATCTTTTTCAGCATTTAAGTAGATTATTTTTTCATTTGGAAATATTTCTCTTAATTTTAGGAAATTTTCCCTAACTTTTTTAAGAATATGAAGTCTTTCGTAGGATGTGGTTTTATTTTTCCTAGAATATATTCTTTTAATCGCTTCTTCTGGATTTATATCTAATATAAATGTTATATCTGGTTTTATTATGTGTCTGGATATACATAATAGCCACTCTATGTCTATACCATTATATATTGTTTGATAAGAAAACATAGAATAAATACTTCTGTCTGAAATAATAATATATTTTTCATTTATGTATTTTTTTAATTCTATATTTTTTATGCTTCTATCCGCGGCAAAAAGTAAAGCTAATAAATGTCCATAATCTAAGTTCTTTTCATGATCATTCGAAATAATTCCTTTTATTTTTTTCTTAATATCAGAATCATAAGGTTCTTTTACTAATAATACTTTATCATACTTCTTAGATAAAATTTTATACAACATCTCCGATATTGTTGTTTTTCCAGATCCATCTATTCCATCAATGGCAATATACATAAATTATTAAATAACATTTCTTCTTTAAATATTGTCAGAATGGGTAAGATTCATCATTTTTCAGAACTCGGCAAACTCTTCATCAATATATAGAGGTAGTTTTATTTTAAAAATTTATTAATAAATAACATCGTTATGGAAGATAAGATGTCTTTATTATCTATTGGGGAAGAAATTTATCTAAGGGTACTAACAGGGAAAATAGTTGGAGAAAATATATTAGATGGAGTAAATAGAGTAGCATTAGTAATTTACCCAGATAGAATCTGTTCTGCCATGTCTGCAGCAACATTGTCTAGTTTTATCGGTAAAGTTGGATATAAAGAAAATATAGGAATGGTATATTTATATAAAGAAGATTTTGAAAAATTAAAAGCAAATATAAAGAAATATGATGCATTAATGTTATTATTTGGTGGAGAACAAAGAATATCTGAAGTTGTTGAGGAAGCAGTAGAAACTATAAGATTTTTAAAGGATATTAAATATTATGGTATTTTGATATTTCATACTAGAACTTTTATAGCAACAGATAGGCTATTTAAAATAATAGAAAATAAGGATTTAATGGAATATCTAAGTAAATTGAAAGAAATTCGAACATTTACAGTAGATTTAGACAATAAGAAATTTGTATTTAATAGGATAAAAATAAAAGATGGTAAAATAGAATTAGAAAAGTTTAATGAAGTTCAATTAACGGAAGAGCATATAAGTTTATTAAAAAAGTCTTTACCAAAGAAGTAATATATTACTAAAGGGCAATTATATCTCCTATTTTTGGATTATATGTTGGTATTCTAAATCTTTTTATTATAGAGCTTGCTAGCTCAATTGTTTTGTTTTCTTCTCCATGAACAATAAATATTTGTTTTGGCGTTGGTCTTATATGATTGATGAATGATAAGATTTCTCTTCTATCTGCATGACCAGAAAATCCATCATATTTTTTTATCCTTATTTTTACGTTAATTTTTTTATCATTTATAAATATTTCTTTTTCCCCATCTAGCAATCTTCTTCCTAAAGTACTGGGTGCTTGATATGATACTAAAGCTAATAAATTTTTTTCATCTTCCGCAGCCATAGAAAAGTAATCTACTATTGGTCCTCCCTGCATCATACCCGAAGTAGCTATTATAATTGCAGGTTCTCTACTTTCCATTATTTGAGATCTTTCTTTTGAAGAAGATCTAATTACATTTTCTCTTTCGAAAGGGTTTAATCCGGATTCAATTTTATTTCTTAATTCTGTACTTAAAAATTCTGGATATGCTGTATGAATCATAGAAGTTTCCCATAAAATACCTTCTAAGTATATATTTACTTCTGGTAATATTTTATTATCCATAGCTTCTGTTAATGTTAATATTATATCTTGAGCCCTTCCCACAGCTAAAGAAGGTATTAATACTTTCCCACCTTTTTCAATCGTTTCTTTTATATCATAGATAAATTGTTTCTCAGTTTCTTCCCTATTTGGATGAAAATCATTATTACCACCATATGTACTTTCAGTTATTAAAGTTTCTAATCTAACAAATCTAGTGTCTGGCCTTTCTAATAATTTAGTACCAAAATATTTGTAATCTCCAGAATAAAGTATATTGTGTTTATTTTCTATATTTATATGTACCATAGCAGAACCTAATATGTGATTGGCCCTCTTAAATGTTATTTTTATATCAGATGTAATATCTGTTACTTCATCATAATATAAAGTTATTGTATGTTTAAGGAAGTCTCTTATATGTTTTCCTTCATATATTGCTTGCTTTAGCTGTTTATTACTTACTTTTATGTAATCTAACATAACTAATGCTCCAACATCTCTAGTAGGTTCAGTTAAATATATTGGTCCTTTCCATCCTATTCTGAATAGGTAAGGCAAGAATCCTATGTGGTCTAGATGAGCATGTGATATAATCACAGCATCTAGAGAATTTATATCAAATTCTGGAATATTAATAAATGGGTATTTGTCTTCTGCATAATTACCAACACCTAGCCCACAATCTAATAGTATATTACTTTCTTTTGTCTGTAATAAAAATGCAGATCTTCCCACCTCTCTTGCAGATCCTAAAAATATAATTCTTGGATATTTATTTTTTTCAATTCTTTTAGATACTATAACTTCTCCTACATTATTTAGAAATTCTGATCTATATTTTGATATTTTGTGAAGATAGGATCTTACAGCATTTATTATTTTAGAAGATTTTAAAGGAGCTCGTTTCACATAAACAGAGCACAAAGTTTCTCTTCTTATTTGTTCTAATTTTTCATTAACTAGATTTGGATTATAAGCTTCAATTACTAGAACAGATCTATGTCTTTCTATATAGATATCCTTTATCTTTATACCATTTAATATACTCAAAACTTTCTCTTTAATTTTTTCATCGCTTTCTAATAGTTTTGGATTCATTCTTATTTCAATCCTTTTTTTATATTTTTGTGCAAGATTTTTTCCAATTTCTATACCATTAATAAATAGGTCTTTCTTATTTACATATATTACTATCTTTGCTGCCTCAAAACTTATTTTTTCTATGTCGTCATCATTGAATTCTTTAATTATTTGGTCTTTTATTGAATTCATCATGAAAAATTAATGTAAAGTAATATAGTTAAATTATTTATTATGTTTAAAAATTAATTTATGTTTTTTTTAGCCATTTTTTCTATTGTATATACTTCTTTTTCAAGTCCTTTATCGGTTAATACCCATATTTCTATTCCATCTCCAGATCCCATATCTCTTTCTATAGCCGCTTTTACTGCTTTTTTAGCTAATTCTTTTGCTTCAGATAAATCCATATTTTCTTTATATTCTGCTTCTAATACACCTAATGCGTAGAGCATTCCAGAACCTGTAGAAGTGTAATCTTTAAATTTTGATATCCCTCCAGCTTCATCTATAGTGTATATATAATAATCATTTTCATCTTTACCAGCAATTATGACCTCTGTAAGGAATGGGAAATATTTATATTGATTAAATAATAGACCCAATAAATTTGCTAGTTCTTTAGCATATACTCTATTTTTAGAAGATAATTCTTTTAATTTTGCATTTGCTTTAAGTAATTTTACTACATAATTTATATCCCCAACTAATCCAGCAGCACCCATTATTATAGTATCGGTTATTTGATGTAATTTTTCTGCTTGTTTATTAAAGATTATAAATCCAGCAGATGTCCTTTTATCCGATGCTAATATTACTCCATCTTTGAACTTTATAGCAACTATAGTAGTACCACTTTTAACTTCCATTTTAAGATATTTTTGAAAAACCTTTTAAAAATGAATTTATTTTATAGAATACTTTGATAAAACTTCATTTTCAAATGATTCTACAACTTCTTTAACTTTTTTTACATCTTTAAGTCCGGCGCAGATGAAGTTACCGTTACTAAATACAGTAAATTTTACATTGATATTATCCTTATTATATGGTACTATAACTGCTGGAAATTGTTCTGGATTGTATTGAGCTCCATCTATCTCTTCAGCCATCCTTAATATATCTATGGAATCGTATTTGAATTTACCCCTAACTACGAAGTTCTGGAATTTAACTTCATATTTATTTGGCAGGTCTATTCCTATTTCTTTCAATTTTTCTCTAATTTTTTCAACTATTTCTTTTACGTCTTCTTCTCCCTCTGCTCCAGTTACATTTATTTTTCCAGAGTTAAATATTAGTGCTGTTTTCCTACTTTTAGGATCTGGTCTAAATACAAGTCCCGGAAATTGTTCTGGATCGTATCTTGTATTTTCTAATTTTGTAGCAATCAAATCTAGAGGAAGCTTTATATTAAAGCTTACTGTTGCAACCACATTTACTAATTTCCATGTAGCCATTTTTTAAAGATGTATAAAAAATTTATAAGTTGTATACCCTATAGAAGAAGTCGTATTCCAGAACCTTTTCATAATTTTCCAAGCCTTTAGAACTTTCTTTTATTTCTATTACAGAATCTGTTTCTATTTCTAGTTTATTCTTGTATTTTTCTATTATTTCTAAAATCTTTTTATCAGAGTATATGATTATCTTAGCTTTTTGACCTTTTCTTAATCCATATCTTTTTCTTCCTTCTTGTAGTCTTCTTCTAACTTCTCTATATATCCATTCCTCCTCTAACTCTTTATCTATGGTTGTATCAAATTCGTACTTTATCTCTTTGTCTATATTTTGTTTATGGATTGCTATTATGTTTTTTACATTTATTATTTCTTTCAGTAATTCTCTAATTTCTTCTTTCGATATTACAGAAATTATTTTTCTTGTTTTGTTATTTTCCTCTTTGTAATAAATGTAAAGTGTTTTTAGAGGTCTTCTTATGTTTATTTTTATATCATTTCTAAGAGATAAAGCATTTTCTACTATTTCCTTTATTATGTCCATCTCTTCTTCTATTTTTCCACTTTTATCTATAAATTTATCATAAACTTCTTCTAAAGGTTTTAATGTTATAGATTGGTATTCTCCTCCAAATTCTTCTTTTAATTTTTGATATATATATTCTGAAATGTGTGGTACAAAGATTGAACCAATATCTATTATATTGTATAAAACTTTATATATAACTCCTAGAACTGTTTCTGGATCTTCTTTTATCCTGTCTCTAGTATATTTTATATAAGTTCTAGATAATTCTAGAATTAAATTTTCCCACAATCTTCCAGCAATCCAAGTATGTAATTTTTCTAAATTATCATATATTTCTTTCTTTGTTTTTTCGGATATATGTAATATATATAAGTCTTCGAATCTTAATTTATCTAAATTAACTTTTGACGGATTTACTTTGTAGTACTTTGAATATTCTAATAAATATGTGGTTGTATTTAATAAAATATTTAATGTTTGATATTTAACTTTTATGTCATCCCAAGATACTTTTAGATCTTCATATGCTCCGGTAGCTGTAACTAAGAATAATCTCATAGTATCTATAGAATATTTTTGTATAATTTCTTCAGGTGATATTACATTACCCAGAGACTTAGACATTTTTCTTCCCAGAGAGTCTAGTACATATCCACCAACCAATACTGATTTATATGGTATATCGTCATAAAATATTTCTCCCCAAACGGCTAGTGAATAAAACCAACCTCTTAATTGGTCTTTGTTTTCTGTTATGAAATGGACAGGATATGTATTTGTAGCAAATGTAGCAGATCCAGAATCTATCCATACATCTAATACATCGGGTATTCTCGTCATTTCTTCCCCGCATATTTTACATTTGAATGTAAAAGAATCAATATATGGTCTATGTAGGTTATAGTTATATATAAATATTAAGTCGTAATCTATGAAACCGTGAGTTCTTACTAAGTAATATCTTTCTTTAATTTTTTCCAATATTCCATAATCAAATTTATTTACTAAGTATATTATGTTTTCTTCAT
This sequence comes from Candidatus Nanopusillus sp., assembly GCA_036845085.1. Classification (GTDB taxonomy): domain Archaea; phylum Nanobdellota; class Nanobdellia; order Nanobdellales; family Nanobdellaceae; genus DAIUEN01. The sequence goes on along the minus strand of DAIUEN010000003.1, from coordinate 22,625 downwards.
ATTCATTTTCTAACAATCTTAAAATTTCCTCAAAGCTAATATTTTCTAATTTTACTATTTTATGTTCTTTGAAATACCTTTTTAGCATTTCTTCAGCATATTCTGAAATTTTTATAGCTATAACTATTTTCTTAAATTTATATCCAGTTAATTTTTCTAGTTCTTTTACATTTTTAACAATTTTTACATGTCCGTTTTTACATTTCCATATTGGAAGTGGTATTCCCCAATATCTTTGTCTAGTTATTACCCAATCTGGAGCGAAGGATATATTATTTTCAAATAAATTTTTAGCAGATTCTGGTACGAAATATACATTCTTTAAATCCTTTAACAATTTTTCTTTTAATTTTCCAACATTTATAAACCATTGTGAGGTAGTTCTTATTATTAACCTAGTTCTACATCTCCAACATATAGGATAGTCGTGCTCATACCATTCAAATAATACTAATGATTTCTTTTTTACTAATTTTAGTATAAATTTATCATCATCAAATTTAGCCTTTAATCCATTGAATTCCTGAGTTAATTTTTCAATTACTCCTTCTTCATTTGTAGTATTAAATGGCTTTACACCATATTTTTGTGCAACTTCAAAGTCTTCTGGTCCACAACCAGGAGCTGCGTGGACGAGTCCAGTACCTTCTTCAGTAGTTACATACTCTTTAGATAGCCATATTTTAAATGCATTAGGATTTTCCTCTTTTATATTATCCAATATATTACCCAGTTCTTCATAAAAAACTGGTATATATTCTTCACTTTCTAGTTTATATCCTTCAAACTCTTCAACAATTTCATAATCTTTTATATTAAATTTATTCATTAATTTTTCTAAAACATCTTTTGCAATTATCCAATATTCATAATTATCTTCAGTTTTTATCTTAATGTTTTTTGTTTCTTTTTTATTCATATCTATTTCTATATTTTCAATGTACATTTTCTTTACTTTTATTTTTACATATTTAACTTCTGGATTTACCATTATTCCTAGATTAAATGTTAAGGTCCATGGGGTTGTTGTCCAAATTATATAATATGTATTATCTTTATTCTTAGCTTTTATCTTTACATATATAGAAGTATCTTTAAGAGGGGTATATGATGGATCTTCATATCCTAATTCTATTTCATGTTTTGCCAAAGATGTTTGACAATGTGGGCACCACCAAACAGGTTTTTGATTTTCATATAATAAGCCTTTTTCATTTGCTTTGTATATAGCTTCCCATACTTTTTCTATATATTCATTTTTTATTGGAAGATAAGGATTATCAATGTCTATCCAGTGGCCTATTAAGTAGTAGAATTTTGTAAATTCTGACATAGATCCATAAGAAAAATTATAACATTCATCAATAAATTTTGATAATTCAATATTTTTCCCTATTTCTTTTTTATTTCTTATATTTAACTTGTTTTCAACTTTATTTTCTATTGGTAACCCATGCATATCAAAACCTGCTTGTATCCATACATCAAATCCTTGTTTCTTTTTATATCTTAATATAACATCTTTTAGTACTCTATTATATGCATGACCTAGATGAGGAGATCCTGTTGTATATGGCGGCCCTTCTAAGAAAATAAACTTTTTATCTTTGTCACCCATTAAAGCCCATTTCTCATATATAAAATTCTTGGTCCAGAACTCTTTGACTAAATTTTCTATATCTCTCAAAGTTTGCCTATTCATAGATCCGATATTCTACCATAACTTATATAAATTATGATATTAATCTTAAATTCTTAACTATCCAAATACTTAAATGGCCGAAAATAGAAATAATATTGAAAAAAAAGAGGAATTAAAAGGACAAAACATTGATGAAGGTAAAGGGATTGATATAAAAAGAATCAAAATTTCTTTAGACATTAAAGGCATAATAATGTTAGCAGTGATAATTTCATTGGTAAATATAGCCACATTTTATCTTATGCTTTCTTTTATGCCACAGTTTAAATATACTAATGCTAGTAGTTGGGATTTATATTTACAAACTTTACCAACAGCACCACTACCTGAAATATCTCAATATGATGCCGTAATGGGGGATCTAAATAATGCAAAGGTAGTATTATTTGAATATGCAGAATATCAATGTCCTTATTGTGCTGTTTTCTACTTAAGATCATTTAAGCAAATAGAAGAGAACTATATTAAAACAGGAAAGATAGCTTTCGTGTATAAGCTTTATCCTCTTTATTCCATACACCCATACGCAAATATATCTGGAGCATACTCAGTTTGTGTATATAAAGAATATGGAGTAGATAGCTGGGCAAAATTTAAGAGCTTCTTATTTGAAAAACAATCAGAATGGGTTAAAAAATCAAGTGTTGACGAAGTAAGAGAATACTTTGATGAATATTTACAGTCTAGAAAAATGTTAGTAGATATAAGTAAAATACATAAATGTTTGGAAGATCCAGAAGTGTACAGATATATGGATAGATCACTAAAAGAAGCTTCAGACAATTATGGTATTGGAGGTACACCTTCATTTGTAATATCTGTAAAAACATCGAATATTGATCTACAAAAAATAAAAAATGTAAGACAAATATTGGATAGATTAAAAGTATATGGATTATCTTATGAAATTTATTCAACTCCAGATAACAAGTATATATTGATAGTATTTTCCGGAGCATTACCATATGAAATATTCGATCAAATATTTAGCCAGCTGTTATAAGTTTTTATTTTTGTTTTTGATCAATATTTATATACCTTATTAATAATATTAGTGTTATGCCAAAGGAAAAGCCACACTTAAACCTCGCTGTAGTAGGGCATGTAGATAATGGAAAGTCAACATTAGTAGGAAGATTATTAATATCGTTGGGATTGGTGGATCAGAAAATATTGGAAGAAGCAAAAAAGATTGCACAAGAAACAGGAAAAGTTACTGAAGATATAGCTTATTTATTAGATAAAGGAAAAGAAGAAAGGGAAAGAGGTGTAACCATAGATCCAACTGCAGTAAAGATAATTACAAAAAAATATGAAATTACAATATTAGATTTACCAGGACACAGAGACTTTATTAAGAATATGATAACAGGTTCTGCACAAGCTGATGCTGCAGTATTGGTAGTATCTGCTGCTAAAGGTGAAGCAGAGACAGCATTAAGTCCTGAAGGACAAGGAAGAGAACATTTAATATTGTTAAGATCTTTAGGATTATCACAATTAATTATTGCAGTATCAAAAATGGATGCTGTTAACTATGATCAGAAAAGGTTTGAAGAAGTAAAAAATATGGTATTACAATTAGCAAAGGCTATAGGATATCAAGAAAATCAGATAAAGGCTGTAGTTCCTATTTCTGCATATAAAGATGACGAAAATGTTACTAAGAAATCTCCGAATATGCCATGGTATAATGGACCTACACTATATGAAGCATTTGATCTATATGACCAACCTCCAAGATTGGTAGACAAACCATTAAGAATTCCAATAGGGGATATATATAACATTAAAGGGGTAGGTCTAGTACCAACTGGAAAGGTTGAATCTGGAAGATTAAGGGTGGGAGATAAGGTTATATTCTTACCGTCTAAAAAGCCTAATGGAGTTGTAGGTGAAGTAAAATCAATAGAAATACATCATGAAAGATTAGATGAAGCTGTAGCAGGAGATAACATAGGATTTAACGTAAAAGGACCAGAAAGTGGAGATATATCTAGAGGAGACGTTGCAGGCAAAATTGGAGAACCATTACCAAAAGTTGCAGAAGAATTTACAGCAAGAATATTCATATTAAATCATCCATCTCAAATAGCTGTAGGATATACACCAGTTTTACACATACATACAGCAACAGTAGCTGCAAAAATTGTTGAGATTGTATCAAGATTAGATCCAAGAACTGGACAAGAAGTAGAAAAGAATCCTTCAACAATAAAGAAAGGAGATGCAGCAATCGTAAGATTTGTACCTATAAAGCCAGTAGTAGTAGAAAAATTCCAAGACTTCCCAGGAACTACTTTAGGAAGATTTGCAATTAGAGATATGAATATTACTATAGGTGTAGGACAAGTATTAGAAGTAAAAGAGAAGAAAATAGAAGTTAAATAGCTTTTATTTTTATATAAATTTTTTGTTAATTTTGAAAAATAAATAAAGTTATATGGATATAACGGTTTTGCCAGATATTTTTATAGATGTAATAGTTAGAGATTATAAGTTAAATAAAAAAGAAGGTAATATTTGGACTAAAAATTATATAAAACTTGGTGGGAATGCTACAAATTTTTCTATAGCTTTAGCAAAATTAGGAATAGAACATAATCTTATAGTATTTACTGGAAAAATTGGAGAAATTTTAATAAAGGAATATATAGAAAAAAATAAATTACCAATTAATTTATTTGTTACAAAAACAGAAGATTCTGTTACTGTAGCTTTGGAGAGTGAAGATAAAAATATCATGTTAACTGATCCTAAAGGAATTCAGATTGGAAGTAATGAAATAAAAATTTATGAAAATATATTAAAACATTCGGATTATATAGTTTTTGGTAATTGGAATAACAATGAAAAATCTAATGATCTATTAGAATATATACTAAGAGAAACAAATGCAAAAGTTTATCTTGATGTTGGGGACCTTACTGTGGCTAAAAATAGGGTTAAGGACTTAGTCAGAATAATAAATGAATATGGGGTTTGGGTTTTGAGTTTAAATGAAAATGAACTAAATTTTTTGTCTAAATTTTTTGAAATAAATGGTAGTATAACAGATAAAGCTAAGGAATTATTTAAAAAATTAAATTTAGAACATTTAGATATTCATACTTCAGATTTTACATATACTTTACCAGATGACATAATAATCAATGTAAAAAAAGAACGTCCGAAAGTTATTACTGGAGCTGGTGATACTTGGAATGCTGCGAATTTTTATGGGTACATAAAAAATTTTAATCCGAAAGATAGATTATCTTTTGCTAATGAAATAGCAAAAAAGTATATCTTAGGTTACTTCTAGTAACGCTATTACATAAGATATAAAAATATATCTGCAACATAAAGAGTATGGGTGTTTATAGAAATAATTTGCAGTGGACCATATTTTTTGTTTTGCTTGCATTTTCTTTGATAGCTTTGAAATATGGTGGTGTTCTAGCAAAATTTTTTGGATTTATTTTACTCATTTATATACTTTCTGGAATTAAAGTTATCTTCGAATACGAACGTGGGGTATTATTTACTTTAGGTAGATATAGTGGACTACTAGGACCAGGTTTAATATGGGTAATACCAATTATTCAAAGATTAGAAAAAATCAGTTTAAGAGTACAATCTATAGATATACCACCACAGGAAGTTATAACTAAAGATAATGTACCTGTAAGGGTAAATGGTGTTGTTTTCTTTAGAGTAGAATATCCTGAAAGGGCAATTATAAATGTTGAAAATTACAAACAAGCAACAATTCTTTATTCTCAAACAGCTTTAAGAGATGTTATTGGAGATGTAGAATTAGACGGGCTTTTACAAAAAAGGGATGAAATAGGAGAAAAAGTAAGAAAAATAGTAGATGAAGTTGTTGATTCATGGGGAATAGATATTACTGGAGTTAAAATTCAAGATATAATAATACCAGAAGAAATAAAAAGGGCTATAGCTAGACAGGCAGAAGCAGAAAGAGAGAGAAGAGCTGTTATAATAAAGTCTGAAGGAGAAATAACTGCGGCTAAAAATTTGCAAGAAGCTGCAAATATATTATCTAAATCTCCAGATGCTATAACATTAAGATTATTACACACACTTACTGAAATATCTACAGATCCTAATCAGAAAGTTATAATATTATTTCCAGTGGATATAATAAAGAAAAATAAGGATGGAGGAAAAATATAAAAATATAAGCTCCAATAATTCCGAAGAAGAAAAAAATAGAATTGAAAATAGACAAGAAATATTAGAGATGGAGGAAGTCTTAGTTATTTTAGCTTTATTTTTATACGAGTATTTATTCTAAAATATAAAAGTTTATAATACTATAGACACATTTAGGGCCCGTAGTCTAGTGGTAGGATCTCGGGCTCCAGACCCGATGGCGGGGGTTCGAATCCCCCCGGGCCCAAGACCTAAAGTTCTTCTTCAACCTTTATATATCCCTTGTTTTTTAACCATTCAATTTCATTTTCTGTATATGTATAAAGAATATCTCCTCGTTCATCAGATTGCAATTCCCAAGGTTCAACTAAGACATATAATCCCTTCTTTAACCATACATTTTTAGATAACTTTTTTGGTACTCTGCATATTCTTGTTTTTCCATCAAAACATTTTACTCTGGCATGAGCCCATCCAACAACTTCTTCTATTATTCCAATAACTTGTCTTCCTTTAGGAATTGGTATATCCTCTGAGTTGTAAAAATTGGGCATTTAAAAAAATAAACATAAAGTTTAGTTATTTACCATTCTTCTTCTTCCCACTCTTCTTCAAATTCCCATTCGTCTTCTCCTTCTTCCCACTCTTCTTCTAGTTCTTCATCCCATTCATCTTCTTCTTCGTCTTCTTCTCTCTTTTTAGCTGTTCTTCTCCTTAAGCTGTCTTCTAAAGCCATAACATACATAATTACCATAAAGTTTAATAATTTTTACTGTTTAAATTTAAAAATAACAAAATAGTTATAATATACTTTTTCTTAGATTTTTGTTTATCATATCCTTTTAGTTTTCTGGTTATTTTAAGTTTTCCAAAATTCTTTAAAAATTTGATATAATTCTTTATATTTTTATCATTAGTTTTTATATAAAAATCTACTTTTTCATCATTTGTTTCTGTTTTTTTTATAGCGTCTTTATTATTATTAATAAAACTTATGATTCTGTTGATTATTTCTTTATCTTTAATTTCTCTAATTTGTAGAATTATATTATGTCCCTTTGATACAAATTTTTTGCAAGTATTACATGTAATATATTTTATGTCATAATTTTCATTTATATCAAAATTATCATACCATTTATTATCTATTTTTACCCTTTTACAATGTCTACATATATATATTTTTTTCTTTTTTATTTCAAAATTTACTGTACTTTCTTTATAACAAACATAACATAATCCATTATATAGTTTTTCTGTTTCCTTACCGCATTTTGGACATATTCTTTTCATATCATTATAATAAATAGATATGGTACGTTTTGTATTTTTTTAACATTCTTTAGGTCGTCTTCATCAATAACTTTTTTATTTAATAGTATACTTATAGATTTTTCTCCAACAGCGAATATTACAGATGCGGAACTTATATCTTCCAGTTCTGAAATTTCTCTTCCTTTAAAAAATTCATTTATTTCTAATATTTTTCCTTCTTCTTCAAATTTTTTTCCATATAGATCTTTATCACATATTATTACCATTTTTTTATCATTATATTTTATTTCTCTATAAAGTATCATCTTATTTTATAGATTACTGGACTCTCCGCTCCACAGACCGTGCATTTTATATAGTAGACTCTATTAATTTTTATTAGTTTTGTATCTAATTTTTTACATGCAGGACACTTAACAAATATCTCTACAAATTTGTCTATCTTTTCTTTTATCTTTTCAAATTCAATCTTTTTCTGTAATATTATTTTTTTGTCACTTTCTATTTTTGATGGTATAGAAAATTCTTTTTGTAGAAATTCTGCTAATAGATCTATGTTTCTTTCTAATACGTAACATATCTCTTTAGAATTATCTATTGAAGTCCATTTTCCAACGTAGCTTACTTTTGGCAAAGGTACAACCTTTAGGCCTTCTGTAGAGGACTTTACTTCTATTGTTTTTTTTAGTTCTTCATATGCCTCATTAAGCATTTCTTCATATGAAGGTATCATACTACTAGATTATTAAAAATCTATATAGCTTTATATCTACCTTGGGAAACTTCATATATTTCTCCCGCAGATAAAAGTTCTTTTATTATATTATATAATTTTTCTTCACCAATATCGAAATTTTTTAATATATCTTCAAAACTTACTCCATCTTTTTCACCGAAATTTCTTATAAAATCTAATATCTTTTTTCTTAATAATATTTCTTTATTTTCGTATAATATAGCATCTTGATCATAAAATATTTTTTCTTCATTATTTGTTTTCTCTTCAGCATTATTATCTACTTTTTTTCTACTAACAATCTTTTTACTTTTCATTCTTTTTTTATACTTATTTATAAATGCTTTTCTCCAAAATAGTTCATCATCAATACTGTAAAAATTTATGATATCAATAACTTTTACATATGTTTCATTATTAAATGTTTTTACTAGTCCTATAACCATTACTGTATCAAATAGTTTTATATCAAAATATTCAAAAGAGATCAAATTTATATATCCGTACTTATCTAATAATTTTATTTTTATGAATTTTTTTTCATTTACAATATCTATTACTTTACCAATTAAAACAACTTTTTTTCCTATTAAATTATTAAGATCTTTTGATAAAGCGATTATCATCTTATAACCTTATATTTTTTATCACCAGATTCATATATATATCCTTCTTTTAGTAACTTATCTAAAGTTTCTTTTATTTTACTTTCTTCGAATCCTTTTTCTTTTGCTTTATTTAATATTTCTTCATATGGAACTCCATTTGGGAAATCTTTTTCTAAATCCTTTATTATATCTATTAATGTTGATATTCTTTGCCTTTGGGTTGAAGAAATTCCAGTCATTAATATATCTATATCTGGTGATTTTGTTTCAGGATTTATTCCTACTTGTCTTAAACTATACATCATTAACTCTTCAGCTAGTCTTACATCATCTTCTGTTACAATTTTAGATAATCTTATCTTAGCAGAAGCTTCTGCCAATCTTATTATAGATTGTAGTTGTCTTGCAGTTATTGGTATAGCATTATTACTGGCTTTTTTTCTTAATTCTAAATAAAACTTTTCAACAGCTTCTTTTGCTTTATCTGTCCATTCTGGCTCTATTTTTTTAGCGTATAATATATATTTTGTTAATAAATCTTCTGGAATTAATGGCTGTTCCTCTTTATCCAAACCTTTTAATATTTCTTTAACTATATATGAATCTTGTTCAGGATTAGGTTCATCTATTAATATAAAAATTAGATCGAACCTATTTATTATTGTTGGAGGAAGGTCTATTTGGTCTGTTATATTTTTCATCTTATCCCACCTCCCGAATTTAGGGTTTGCTGCTGCAAGTATAGAAGCTTCTGTTCTTAATGTTACGTGTATATTTGCTTTATCTATTGTAATTGTTTGTTGTTCCATTGCTTCGTGTAAAGCCATAAGTTCATCTTCAGATAGTTTATCTAATTCATCTATACATACAATTCCACCGGATGCTAAAACAAGGGCTCCAGCCTCTAAAACCCAACCTCCTTTTAATATTTCATCTTTTCTTACAGAAGCTGTTAGACCAACAGAAGAAGCTGTAACACCTACAACATATCTAGATTTTGGAGCTAATTTAGTTATATATCTTAAAAATTGTGATTTACCAACACCAGGATCTCCTATAATTAGTATATGTATATTTCTTCTTTCTTCCAATCTGTTAACTTTCTTTTTACCCCCGCTAACTAATTGTAATGCTACTGCTTTTTTAATTATATCGTAATCTTTTCCATATAAGCCCGGTGCTATAGATTTAGCTATTATATCTAATATATTCTGGTTTTTTGAAAGCTCAATTATCTTTTTTTCATCTTCTGGCAGTATCATTAAATCTTCAATATCTCTATCTACTGGCTCTATGTGTAAAGCTTCTATATATAAATCAGATATTGCTTGATTCTTTTTTGGTATGAGTTCTCTAACTATTCCAATAATTTTAACTCTTATACCTGGTAGTGTTTTTCTCTCCATTTTAGGTTCACACAAATCATTTGTTAATATTACTGTTATTTGAGCTGGTTGTTCTCCTTTTTCAATTTGATCTGGCGTTTCTTCTATTAAAAGTCTTTGTATGTCTATGTCTTCATGCTCTACCTCTATAAACTTTCCAGAAGTTTCTCCACAAATCGGACATTTTTTTGGCGATTCTATTCTAAAATTTTCTGTTTTTACCCAAAATTCTCCACCACAACTCTGATGAAGAAATTTTGTTCTAACAATAAATGGTCTAACTTCGGAAGATATTTTTATGATTCCTTCTGTTTGTATCAATTTATTCTTGTGAGTAGATCTTATATCTCTTATCCTTACATATCTTAGCTTTTCAGGTAGTCTTTTTATTCTTACTATGACGCCTTTTCCAATTTTGATAGAAAAGTAATCTGTAATTTGCTTTAAATAAATGTCTGGATTGTTGAATATTTTTTCTAATATTTCTATTGGAAATACTTCAGCTATTTTATCATAACTAATTGTAATTGATTTATCCTGCTCCAACAAAAATTTGGAAATTTCTTCTTTTGATAATTCGAATAAATTTCTTAAGAAATCTTCCGATATTTGGTTTTCTTTTGATATTTCTTTTACAGAAACCATAAATAATATTTATAAAAAAATCTTATATTTACATATAGAATTAGGAATGGGCCCGTAGCTCAGGGGTAAGAGCGCCGGCCTTATATGGCCGACCCTGAGAAAGCCGGAGGTCGGGGGTTCGAATCCCCCCGGGCCCATACTTAAATAAAGGTAAAAACTATGGAAATTTATAGTTTTTATTTTATTTCATAAGTTTTTATTTTATTAAATGTAATAACTAACCAGTTTAAATATCCTTTACTATTTGTTTCTCCAACTCCACCAGATATTAATATAGAATTCTTTAATGGAAAATTGGAATTTTTCCAAGCATCTAAATTATAAGTATCAAAATTAGATAAAGGATAAGAATCTTTTTGGTATTCTTCATTAAATGTTACTGAAAAAATACCATAATATCCATTCAGTTTTGGACCAGTTTTGCTAATGATTGGAGATAAAGGATTATGTGTGTTTCCTGAAGATGGAGTATATAATCTTGCAGATATATATACATCTAAAATATTTTTCTTTATATTTGTTAAAATAACTCCATAGTAATTTTTATCTACGGATGTATATTCTTTATATCCTTCTAATTCAGCATATCCTTTGCTATCTATACCAAAAGATCCTTTTTCGAATATTATCTTAACTTTCCCTGTATATTCTCCTTCTTTATGTCCTTTACAGAAATTATATATTGTTGTAAAAGAGCCATTTGGTAATAAAACTGGCCCTCCAGATCCATCTCCAATAATACCTTTAAACTGATTTAATGATCTTACTTGGGCGAATTGTTCTACTGGAAATATTGAAATACTATAAGCATCACAGCCGCTGCCATATATAGTACTACCATTTACATATAAATACATATAAAGAGAAAGAATACTGTTTTTTTCAAATTCCATATAAAATTTGTCTATCATTGAACTTTGTAGAAATACTAAACTAGAAGTCCACGAATTTCCAGGTAATATTAACGGAGGATTTCTTTCAGGAGTACCAAATTCATAAAATGAACCAGTACACGAATTTTCATCTTTAACAAAGGTAACATAGTACTGAGCATATCTATTTAGAGGAGTAAAATATAGTCCATTATAATATAAATTTTTAGTATTTCTTTTATGACCTATTAAATCAAATCCATAAATATTAATTTTATTTTCTCTGTTATCTGGAATATTAATACAGTAATATCTAAATATTTTTATTTTACTTTCTATTACATTTTCTGATGGAAAACTTCCATAACCATACCCATCAGAATCTATACTATAATAATAAGGGAATACTTGTTCTCCATTGTCATAATATATTCTCCATTTTGAAGGGGCTAAAAGATCTTTATATGCTCCAACAAATCCTGGAAATAAAGCATACATATTAATATTTTTATCGGTTATACCCATGAAAACTGAGAAAAAGCCACATTCGGTTTGCTCAGAACTAAAATCTAATGTATTTACATACCATACATATTTGTCGTATATTTCTCCAGCATACCAAGAAGGTATTATATAATATTTATTGTCTTTTAGTACATAAAAAAATACGTTTTGCATAATAAAATCACTATTAACCGGATTACTTTCATTTAATGTATTTTTAGCTTCAGTGTTCATTTGTTTTACTAATGGATTGTCTTTAGATATTGATATTGCATATACTTGATATGGCAATGAAGAATCTAATTCTAAGGTAATAACAGTTCTATTGTATAGTATAATATTCTGCTTATAATTATATCCTGGGGCTTCAAGTTCTATTTCTATTGGATTTTCTAAGGTATAATAAACTTGAGAAGAAGCATTTCCTCCTTTGCATAATATACATAATAATGCAGATTGTTTTCGAGATATTTCAGATTCGTATTTTATGAATTCGCAGGGCATTCCGTTACAAGTCAATTTTATTCCAGATTGTTGACCGTCTGTTAATTTTCCTACAACTTTTATTCCTATATTTTCTCCAATTAGTACTTCAGCATCATAGACATTTGTAGTATTATTTACTAGATAATCTAATTTTTTGTTTCCGACTATGAATTTTCCTACAGACAATCCTTGACAATTGGTACCGATACAAGAAAAAGATAAGTTATATTTACAACTTCCAGGTAGATTTCCTAATGAAAAAAAGTTGCCATTTTGAATTGACACTACTACAAAAACTTTTGTTTTTTCATATTCTAATTCTTGGTTACTGAAATTCTGATTTTCTTTTATTTCAAGAGTTGGTACCGATGAAGATTTTGGTTGATAAAATGGGAATTGTATTTTTAGTACTTGTGTTAATATAAAATACATCCCAATTAATATTATTAAAAAGATTATTATTCCTCGTATTATCTCAAGAATTTCACTTAACAGAGATCTTTTCATAATCTATAAGAAATCTTTGTATATTTATATTTATTTTGATAGTTATAAATACCGATATATAATATTGTTATATGGAGAATAAAATAACCTTGAGTGTAATAAAAGCAGACGTTGGCAGTATGGCGGGAAATCATATAACACATCCCGCTTTATTAGATGTTGCAGAATCTGTATTAGAAGAAGCTAAAGATGAGCTAATATTTGATTTCCATGTAACCCATGTGGGGGACGATCTAATATTAATATTAACTCATAATAAGGGGGAATCTAATTATAATATTCATGAATTAGCATTTAAAGTATTTCAAAAATGTACCAAGGTGGCAAAAGAATTAAATCTTTATGGTGCTGGCGTTGATATTATAACTAACAATTTTGATGGAGATATATCAAAAAATGGTGCTGGTGTTGCAGAACTTAGTTTTCTAGAAAGAACCCCAGAAACATTAGTTGTATTTGGGGCAGATAAAACTGAAGCTGGAGCCTTTAATTTACCTCTGTTTAAAATATTTGCAGATCCTTTCAACACACCAGGTTTATATGCAGATCTTAATCTAATTAATGGATTCAAATTTGAAATTTGGGATTTAGAGAATCATAAGAGGACTTTTATGAATACACCAGAAGATTATTATAAGATTTTAGCTTTAATAGGACATAGTAGTAGATTTATAGTAAAGAGAATATTTCCTAAGCCGGGTAGTATAATACCTGAGGATGAGGCAGTAGCTGTGTCTTCTTCAGAGAGATTAAACGAAATTGCCGGTAAATACGTTGGAAAAGACGATCCAGTAATGGTAGTTAGAGCTCAGAAAGGTTTGCCTTCTTTAGGAGAAATATTAGAGCCATTTACTTTACCATACTTAGTTAAAGGATGGCTAAGGGGATTACATTGGGGGCCTTTGATGCCAGTATCTGTAAAAGAGGCTCACCCTACCAGATTTGATGGTCCAGCAAGAGTTATTGCTTTAGGTTTTCAAATAAAAAATGGAAAACTTGTAGGACCGGCTGATTTATTTGATGATCCAGCATTTGATGAAACAAGAAGATTAGCTAACAAAATTGCTTCATACATAAGAAGTCATGGTCCATTTACTCCTCATAGAGTTGAAGATTATAGAGATACAACCTTACCAAAAGTAATAGAAAAACTTATTGAAAAGTTTGAGCCGTTGAATAAGTAAAATGTATTATTATGTAATTTTATAAATATTTCTTAATAACTTTCATTAAATGGCTATGGAATATATATATGCTGTATGGTTACTAAAAGAAGCAAATGTAGAGATAAATGCAGATAATTTAAAGAAGGTATTAAACAGTGTAGGAATTCAACCAAATGATGCAATGATAAATGCGGTATTAGCCGCTATACAAGGAATAGATTTTGAGAAAATTAAACAAGAGTCCTTATCAGTAGGAGCACCAGTTCAGGTACAAGTTGCGCCACAGCCACAACAACAAGTAAAACAAGAACAACCAAAAGAAGAAAAGAAAGAAGAGCAAGCATTAGAAGGATTATCATCGTTATTTGGCTTCTAAAATTTAGTTTTAAAAATTTTATTTTATAATACAGGAAATATTTTTATCTTTGTTATGTCTTAAACTAAAATCTTTATATTTTTTAAGACTTGAAAATTTATAAATGTTTAAGTTAATAATAAATTAACGTGAACGAAGTTGGCAAGATTTACAGGGAAATTATTAATATTAAAAAGGAGTTAATAAAATTTGGAGAAGAAAGGAAGAATCTATATAAGAAAAAGAAAGAGTTAAGAGAAGAAATTAAGCAATTATTAAACTATTTAAAAGAACTAAAATCGAAAAGGCAAGAATATACATCTATTATAGATAGTTTAATGGAAGAAAGGCAGAAAACATTAGAAAAAATTAATAGTATAAAGGCTAAAATAGATGAGATAAAGCAAAAAAGAAAAGATATAGATAAGAATAGGGATATAATACAAAATATAAATAAATATAAGAAAGAGTTAGAAACTTTGGAATATATATTACAAACAGAATTGCTAAGCTATGCTCAAGAAAAGAAAATATGGAATAGAATAAAAGCAATTAGGAAAATACTAGGTAAATATGAAGAACTATCTATTGTTCTGGAAGAATTAGACAAATTAAGAAATGAATATAAAGCGCTTAAATCAAAGTTGGCAATTTTGGGTCAGAATATAAAAGAAAATATAAATAAAAGAGCTATAATAAAGCAACAAATAAAAGAAGTAAGAGAAAACTTGTCAAAGAAATTTTCCGAATATAACAAATTAAGGGAAGATCTTCAAAATATTAGAAATAGGATTAGAGAATTAGAGGAACAGGTAAGATCTTTATTAGAAAAGTATGTAAATGCTGTATCATCTAGACCTATAAGTGATCTTGTAATAAATGAAGAAGAAAAACAAGAAATAATAAATAGATATAATGAAATACAAAAGAGATTGATAAATGGTGGGCAAATATCAACAGAGGATTTGCTTATTATGCAAAAATATGAAATATTAAAGAAGAAAGGTGCTATTTGAAAATAATCTTGAAAAATTATATCCAAAGAGAGCTCTAGAAGATCTTGGGTTATACAGGAAACAGTGTAGAATATGCAAAAGATTTTTTTGGACATTTGATAAAAATAGAGATATTTGTGGAGATCATGAAAATTATAGCTTTATTGGAAATCCTGTAGGTAAAAGGTTATCCTATAGAGAGGTTTGGGAGGATTTTTCCAGATATATGGAATCTAAGGGATATGTACCAGTTAAAAGGTATCCAGTAGTTGCTAGATGGAGGGATGATTTAGACTTTGTAATAGCATCTATTGCAGATTTTCAACCATGGGTAACTAATGGTTATATAGATCCGCCAGCTAAAAAATTAGTCATACCACAGTTTTGTCTTAGATTTAATGATATAGAAAATGTAGGACTTACAGGAAGACATTATACTGGATTTGTTATGATAGGTCAACATGCATTTGTAAAACCTGAAGAATATGATAAAGATTCATACTTTTTAGATCTATACAGTTGGTTTGAAAAAAATAGGTTCCCTATGGAAGAATTCTTATTTCATGAAGATAAGTGGGAAGGTGGTGGAAATGGAGGTACATCAATAGAATTTTTTATAAGAGGTTTAGAAGTAGCAAATCAGGTATATATGCAATATAAAATTATTGATGGAAATTGGATAGAACTAGAAAAATTAAAAGTTTTAGATATGGGAATGGGACAAGAAAGAATAGCTTGGATAACCAATGGTACTCCAACGTCATATGATGTAGTATTTAAAAATTCATTAGAATTTTTAAGAAATGAGATAACAAATAAATTTAAAGATGTAGATTTAGATGTATTATATAAAATTTCTAAATATTCCTCTCAATATGACTTTACTGAAAAAACAATTGAAGATTTTAATTCTTACATAAAAAATATTCTTGGAAAGGACTTTAGAAGAGAAATAGAACTAATGAGAGCAACATATTCTATACTAGATCATTTTAGGACATTATATATAGCTATCTCTGATGGAGCATTACCTTCTAATATTGGTGGAAATTATAATTTAAGGCTTATCGCTAGAAGGATGTTCTATTTCATATTAAAATATTTTGAGAATTCTAATGTGAATTCTTTTCTAGAAAAACTAATTTTAAGGTTATTAGAAGATTGGTATGAACCAGAATTAAAGAACAACATAAAGGAAATTTTAGAAATATTGAATTATGAACTTGAAAAATATATAGAAGTTAGAAAAAATGCAGAAAAAAAGCTTAGTAGCATAAAGAATTTAGATTCAGAAGCAATATTCAAATTATATACAACAGAAGGTATAACATTAGAAATAATAAGAGACTTTTTCCCAGATATTAAGATTGATAAGAAATTTTATGAGTTACTAAATAAACATAAAGATATTTCTAAAGGAGAGAAAAAGAAAAAAGAATTAAATCTAGATTTAAAGAACTTTAAAGAAACATACAAAGCTTTCTATGAATCATGGAAAAAATATTACGAAATAGGTAAATATATCGGAAAAGTAGAAAATTATCTTGTTTTTGATAAAACTGTATTTTACCCTACTAAAGGTGGACAAATACACGACACGGGATATATATTTAATTTATCAGAAATAAGGAAATTTTCTAAAAATATAATAAATCAACTAGATTTCCCATATTATGTAAAAGAAGTATTAATAAACTATTTGGATGGAGATTTATTAGATTTAGAATTATTTAATAAATATTATTCTAGGGTTATAGATGTTATAGAAGTAGAAAAAGTTATTTTACATAAAGTAGATAAAGAATTAGAAATAAAAGAAAATGACGAAATATTACAAATTATAGACAAAGATAGAAGATATAGAATTGCTAGACATCATACAGCAACTCATGTATTGACTGGTGTTTTAAGATCAATTTATGGTAAACACATATGGCAGGCTGGTGCAGAAAAAGACGAAAATGAAGGAAGATTGGATATTACTCATTATAAAGTTCCAACATATGAAGAAATAATAAAGATTGAAAGATTGGCAAATGAAATTGTATTAAAAGGGCTAAATATAAAAAAATATTATCTAACTAGAAATGAAGCAGAAAAAAGATATGGATTTACAATATATCAGGGTGGATTTATTCCAGAAACAATATTAAGGATTGTTGAAATAGAAGATTTTGATGTTGAAGCTTGTTCAGGAACACATTTAGACAATACCTTAGAAATAGGTTTAATAAAGATATTATCTGTAGAAAAAATAGCAGATGGTATTATAAGGTTTAGATTTGTTTCTGGAGATAGAATTATTGAAGAATTTGAACGAAGAGAAATTGTATTAAATAATATAAGAGAAAAATATAAGGTTGGTTTTGAAGATATCATAAAATTTATGGAAAAAAATCTAGAAGAGAAAGAAGAATATTATAAAAAGATAAATACATTGATAGAAGATTATATATTGTCTTTAATAAAAGATGGTAAAATTACTGGAAAAATAAATCTAAAGATAAATGATGTTCTTAAATATTTGATAAAACACAAAAATAAGATAGATTATGTGGAATTAGAATGTATAGATGGTATTATATCTTCAGAACCAATTGGAAAAAAGGTTGATAAATTTTATATAAAGTTCTTAGAATAAAGAATCTTATAAAATTTTTTGTTAGTATTTTTAAAACAAAATTATATGTTTTTTCAAAAATATTATTTAATGAGAGGATTAGATGAAATATTGGAAAACTTAATAAAAAGTTTAAGATTAAATGAAGATCGTGTTTCTCTTAGGCTTGAGTATGTAAAAGTTAATTATGAGGATCTATTGAAAAGTACTAAAAATGAATATATATTAGGATTATTAGATGCTATATCTGAAGAAATGTTGAAGTATGTAAAAAAACCTGAAGATTTCTTTTTTGTAGGCGATCTTATGTCCTATCTAGGTAAAGTAATAGAATGTAATAGAGATAAAAATCCAGAAGAAGTAGCTAAATACTTAGGAGTAGTTGAGCTATCTTTATATTATATTTATAAATACTATCATACTACCGGTGACCGAAAAAATATTAGGAAATTTTTACGATACTCAGCAGCTATATTTGGGGTTTGTGATAATCAACAATAATAGCCTATTTTTTATTTATAATTTTTAAGGTACAATTTTACTTTATGAAGAAAAAGTCTATATCATTATCATTAGAAACTTTAGTGATAATAATAATTTTATTAATAGCTTTAGTAGTATTAGTCTTATTCTTTACAGGAAACTTTTCTAAACTGGGAGGACAAGTACAGCAAGTTGGAAATAGTACAAGCAAACCATCTTCTGAAATTGCAAAGAATATATCTGAATTAAATGGTTAGAGTTAAGAAATCTGTTAGTCTTACTATGGAAAAATTAATATTATTAATAATATTAATAATTTCATTGATACTAATAGTTTTATTTGTACTTAATGGAAGTAAAATAGTATCAAAATCTAGTAATCCAATAATAAATTCATCGCAAGAGAAATTATCTGAAAAAATAGAAGACGTAAAAAATTTAACTAATAAGTGATCTTTATTTTATAAATACTTACTAGTTTTACCTTTATTTAAGTATGGGCCCGGGGGGATTCGAACCCCCGACCATCGGGACCGCAACCCGACATTCTATCCTGGCTGAACTACGGGCCCTACACTTTAGGTATTATAATGCCATCCAAATCTTCATACTTATTTAATTTATAATAAATTCCAGTTAAATAACATAACCAAGCATCATAAATATGCTTTGACTTAAATGTATCTTTTAAATTTCTAAAATTTAATTTTAATATTTTTTCTGTAGCTCTGGGAAAAGTTTCTATAAATTTAAGATTATTAAATAATGATCTTATGTATGAAGCTCTTTTATATAATTCTTTCATAGAATCCAAAGATAATGGTAATGGTCTAAATCCTTTATCATATAATAACTTTTCAGAATTTCTATATGGAAGTTTAAAACTTAAAGGAGCATCTATTACTATTATATCGAATCTCTCATTTTCTATAAGATCTATGATTTCTGAATTTTTATATAATATAGACATATTTATTTTTCCATTATAATAAAATATCCCACTAGGATTTTTCTCTTTTGCTGCTAAGTCTAGTCCTAATATGCTATACATTATATATATTTCTTTTTTAAATTTTCAAATTTAAACGATGTGTCATAGTAATCTTTGTAATAGTTCATTTTATCTAAGAACCAGTTCAAAAGTACTATTACCTGAGAGGTAAAATAATTTATATCACCTATAGATATAATTTCTGCGTCAATTTCTTTTTTTATATCCTTAGGTATACCTAAAAAATCTCCTAAAATAAATACAGGATCTTCTATTTTTATATTTTCTATAAATTCTCCACCTTTATCTAATAAATATAAATTTCTACCACTTTTCACATATTCTTGTAATATATCTAAAAAATCTTTTTTTTCAATATATATACCGGGAAAAGGATTATTTTTTCTTTTCAACAAAAATTTCTTTATGGAAATAGATAATAATGTAGCTATATCCTTTTTAGACCATGGAGTATCTATATTAGATTCTATTTTTATTCTCAAAGGATTATTTGGTTTTGCATTTGAAAATAAATCAAATATTACATATTTTCTTAATCCATTCGATATAAAAAAAGAGTGTATTATAGAATGTATTATTATATCCACTCTCCCAGAGTGGTATATATCTTTAAAATTTCCATCCGTCCTTAAGGTATTAGAATAAAATAGAAATATTCTCATAAATATAAAAGATCTAGAATATATTTAAAGTCATATGATAATATTGGTTGTTGGAGTTCCTGGTGTTGGTAAGACAACTGTTATAAATGAAGCAAAGAAGTATCTTAAAAAAGATATAGCTATTATAAATATAGGGGATATAATGTTTGAATTGGCTAAAGAAAGATTCAATATAAATACTAGAGATGAAATAAGAAAGAAAATAAGTTTTCAAGATCAAGTACAATTACAAATAGAAGCAGCCAATAGGATATTAGAAATAGGTAAAAATAAAGATGTAATAGTAGATACACATTTTGTTATAGAATCTTTTGAAGGTTATATACCTGGATTATTTAAGGAGTTTGCAGAAATAATTAAACCAAATGCAATCGCTATAATTATATCAGATCCAGACAAAATATTTTTAAGAAGATTAAAGGATTCTAATATAAGAGCTAGGGATATTGAAAATTTAGAAAGAATAAAAATACAACAAGAAATGACAATTTACTATTCTCTAATCTTAATGTACGAATTTAAATGTAAAGTTGAAGTAATAGAAAATGAAGAAGGATTGATTGAGGAATCTTCTAAGAAATTGGCAGAATTTATTAATAAAAATATACAAAGCTTATAAATTCATAAAGTTTTAAATATATCATGAAAAAGGCAAGTACTGGAAGTATTATGAAATTTATTTTAGTAATAATTGTTTTTGTTTTTATAATATTAATTCTTTTTAATCTTATAAAAGCTTCTTCTTATAGTGGGAGATTTAGCGCAAAATTGGCATATTCTTTATCAGGAGCTGCTAGCTTTATAGTAGATAAATCTACAGCTGCAACTAATACAGTATCTACTGTTGGAGAATATGTTTTTTTATCTACAGCCGGTTTACTAGCTACAGTCGGTGCAATAAAGGGATATAAAACGTATGTGCAGTTGAATAAAATAGCAAAAGGAGAAGCTATAGCTGATAAAATTGTTGTAGCAGATCAGGAATGGATAATAAAAAAGTCTATACAAGAAGGGGCAAAAGCTTCTTATCAGCTATTGTCCAAGAAACCAGTTTATATGTCTTTGATTGCTGGTGCTGGATTATGGATTGGGGGGAACGTATTTTCAGCTATGTTAAATAATTTAGCTTCTTCTATACAAGATCCAATATTATATTATCTAGTACCAAATGAGGTATACATAATAGATATGTCTCAATTAGAGAAGAAAGATATAGATGCAATGTTAAGAGAAATAAATGAAGATTATAGGAGATATATAAAAAATAATGTATGTGATCCAAACAATCCAGCTTCTCCAGAATGTCAAAATCTATATTTAACATATCTGATTGCAAAAAGCTATTATTTTACATATGGAGAAACTCTTGGACAATCTGTTACTACTACTAAAAATCATGTACACTATACAATTATATATGACAATTACGATGCTGGAAAATCAGATATAAACAAAAAAGCAATAAGAACTTCTTCAGTATTGTGTATGTTATATATGATGGAGTTTAAAGGATTAAATCCATACAATAAAATGTTTTCTAGTAAAGATGCTATATTTTATCAAGGGAAACCTTTAGATAATACGTTATCTTGTGAAATATTATATAATGTTCTAAAGACTAAAGGAAGAAACGCCAATACTGATAATGTAAAGGATGTAGAAGATGAAATCAACAGAAGATTAGTTATTGCTACTGCAATAGCTAGCGGAGATGATATAAAAGAATTACCAGATAACAAAGGAAAGTCTATTATAGAATCATATATAATTAAACCAGAAGGGGGACGTTATAAAGGTATTATATATGTAATTTATTCGGGTGGTGCTAATGTCATATATATATCTTCCATATACCAGAAAAAGTAGACATAATATTTTTAATTATCTAAATATTTTTTATTATTTATGGAATTTGGAGAGTTCGTTAAAATCATTATAGCGATAGTAGTAATAATATTAATATTAGTATTTGTATTTGTAATTGGCGGAAAATATGTTAATTATAACTTAAAAGAAATAGTAAAGTACAGTGTCCCATAAAAGATCGGAAGTTAGTAAATTTCTAATTGCTATAATATTATTTATAGTTGCTGTTATAATATTGATATTTATAGTTCTATTCTATTATAAAGGTGGAGTATCTATATTTGAAAATGTATCAGAAAAAGCAAATATTTCTAATATAGCCTCTAAAATATGAAGAATAAAAATAAAAAATCTGTTAATGCTCCTGGTTGGGCTATAGGTTTGATAATTGCTGTAATTTTAATTGTATTGTTTATATTTATGTATTTAAAGATACAAAAAGGTACAACAAATAAAGAAATAATAGATTTAGGTAAAAATATAACAGAAAAAATTGAAGAAAAAGGTACACGTATCTAAGCTTAATAACTTAATTTAAACATACAACATTGTTATATCTACTTAATAATGATAAACTTTTAAAACTTA
>DAIUEN010000002.1:0-31940 GCA_036845085.1 Candidatus Nanopusillus sp. | reverse complement strand
GTTATGTACCAGTCTTTTGTAGATGTAAAATTAGTACAATAATACCCATCACTTAAAATATAAAAATTACTTATAATAGATCCAGACACGTTTCTTGTGTATTCTATAAAAGAAGCACCTTCTCCTAAAGTTGGAAATGGAACCATAAACATATAACAAGAATAGTTATTTAAATTATCAAAAACAATAGGATAATAATAAGCTATTTTTGAATTGTAATATAAAAAGTTTGGAGCTAGAGAAGAATAATATATAAAAGCTAACAAATCCATTTTTTCCATATTTACATAAATATTATTCTGTTTATTGTTTAGAGTACCTAAACCGGAAATTAATAAATATTTAGTTTTAAATTTATCTAAATAATACGAAGGAAGATAAGGAAATCTTAGAAATATAAAATATGATAAAACCAAACTTATTAGTAAAATAATCTCTACCAAATACATAAAAGACCTCATAAGGATATTTTAGCTAAAATACTTATATATTTTTTTATTTAATTTAATGTAGATGGATATATTAGATAAGATTTTAGATCTAATAGAAAAGAAATATAAGATATTTGTTATTATAATTTTTTCTTTAATATTACTTTTTAGTAGTTATTTAGTAACCAAATATTTTAGTTCTGGAGAAATACTTAAAAAGAGTTTATCTCTATCCGGAGGATATTTAATTTCATTTAATAATCCAGGAATAGAACTTAATGATATAAAATATGCGCTAAAGTATATAAATTCTTCAGGAAATGTATATTCTTCTGGTAATATAATATATATAGAAAGCGAACATAAAATAGATACTAATCAGCTAGTATCTGCTCTATATGAATTATATAAAGTAAATATATCCGAATCTTCTATTTCTACATATGAATACTCATCATCTGTAGGAAATATTATATTTAATCAATTTGTACAATTCTTGATTATTGCTATAATTTTATCCTCTATTGCTATATCTATAAGATATAGAAAAAAAGAAGTATCTATCATACTTATATCTACATTATTATTTGATTATTTAGCAGTAATATCTATATTATCTATGTTAGACTACCCAATAAGTTCGATAGGATTCATTGCTTTATTCTTAATAATTGGTTTTGCTATAGATAATAATGTAGTACTCGCTACAAACATGATAAAGGAGACTGATTTAACATTTAAAGAAAGGGCGAGGAAATCTTTTAGAATAGGATTACTAATGGAAGCGATAATCGCTATAATAGCAATATTTTTATATATACTTGTACCATCACTCCAAGTTAAAGAATTTTCTTTAATACTAATAATAGCTACTCTAATAGATACATACTACTACATATTTGGAAATATTCCTTTATATAAACTTTTGTTATTTAGAGAAGAAAAAAAGGAAGATCATACATCAACTACAGCTTCAACCACCCAATAAGATTTTTTTATTCTTTCTAAAGTTAAATCATGCATAGTAACTGCTTTTACTTCTTTTTTGAATCCATGTTTACCTTTATTATATGATTCTCCAAACAATTTAAACTTGGCTATCCAATATACTTTCTTTTTTTCTCTATCTTTTATACGCCTAAGATTTTTTACTCTAACATCTCTTACAGCAAAGTTTTCTACATAAAATATCTCTAAAGATTTCTGTAAGATCTTATATATTACTTCTAGTATATCATCTCCTTGTATTTCATACTCTTTTTCAATAACTTTATCTACTTTTTCTGTATCATATATGATATTCATGATACCTAAAATTACAGATTCAATAGCTCTCTTTGGTGTATTACCGTATCCTACAATCTTAACATCAGCCGTATGTTCTTCATAACTCCAATCTCTAAGTGCAGTCATATAAAATATTTAAAGTATATCTTTATCAATTTATCAGAGGCAGTTCAGTTCATCACTAATCAGAAGACCAAGCAGTTCATCACAACATAAACTTTAATTTAATATAATATCTTTTTTAACTTTTACGATAAAAAAATTAAAATGGAACAATTATCTAAAGATGCTGTCGGAGAAATAATAAAAAAATTATGGAAAGAAGGAAAAACGCCATCACAAATAGGCATGATACTAAAAGAAAAGTATAATATCTATGATATAAGACACATCAGTAGAAAAAAATTAAAGAGATTTATGAAAGATTTAGGATTAAAAGAAGAAATACCAGAAGATTTGTTATACATATTTAAAAAAATAAATAGAATGCTCAAACATCTGGAAAAAAATAAAAAAGATATAGTAACAAAAAAATCTTTAGAAGAGCTAGAATCTTATGCAAAAGTTTTGATAAAGTATTATAAAAAGAAAAAAATACTACCAGAATCTTTTGAATATTCTAGAGATATAGCTAAGATGTATGGATCTTCATGAATCCAAGATTTTTATCATATCTTGAAGAAGTATATAACAACATAGTTAAAGATATAGAAAATAATAATAGATTTTTGATATTAAGTTCAAATAATCCAGATAGTCTATCCGCGGCTACACAATTACTGAATTTCTTTTATGAATATAATATAGATACCCACCTAACATTTATAGATAATTTAAATATTAAAGAAGTGTTTTTTGGAGAAGATTCATATGAATATGAATCTATAATAATATTGGATACAGGTTCTTTATATATTGATGAATTAAGAAAAGCTAATAAAGAACTAAAAAGAAGATTTTACGTATTCGATCACCATTTTTTAATAAATAAAGATATAAATTTAGAAAATGTAATTCAAATAAATCCAATGATATTTAATATGGATGGATATAATGAAATTTCTACTTCTTCTATAATATACTTACTCCTGAAAAATGCGAGTATAGAACGAGACATATCTTATTTATCATTAATAGGACCGTTATCAGAACTACAAGAAAATTCGGATTTATATGGAAGTAACAAAGAGATATTAGAAGAACTAAAAAACAATGGAAAGATAAATTATATGAAAGGTCCAAAACTAACAAGTATCTAT
This sequence comes from Candidatus Nanopusillus sp., assembly GCA_036845085.1. Classification (GTDB taxonomy): domain Archaea; phylum Nanobdellota; class Nanobdellia; order Nanobdellales; family Nanobdellaceae; genus DAIUEN01. The sequence goes on along the minus strand of DAIUEN010000002.1, from coordinate 28,963 downwards.
ACAAAGCCTTTATATAAAGTATTAAGTGCATCTTTTGATGTATTTTTACCGAATATAACCGGTAGTGAAGAAAAATCTTTAGAATTTTTAAAAAAAATAAACATAAAAAATAAAAGAGGACTTTTAGATTTATACTATAAAGATCTAGAAGAATCTGAAATAAAGAACTTAATTAGCGATATCATAAGTATTAGGATTAAAAGCAATATTGGAAATGCTGAAAATGTTATCGGAAATGTATATGAAATATTAGAAGAAAAAAATTTCAAAGATTTAAGAGAACTTGTATATATATTTTATGGGATAATATATGAAGGAGAAACTAAAAATCTTTTATACTTCTTAGGAAAAGAAGATTTAAATGAAGATTTAAAAAAGCTATATGATAAATATATAAGGACTTTGTCATCCGTTTTCTATAATATTTTAGAAAATAAATTTGAGATAAATGAAGATAATAATATTTTAATAATTAAAATAAAATCTAGTCTAAATAATGGATATATTATTAGTCACATAGCTTCTTTACTTCATAGCCAAGGATTAATAAATAAAAAAGTATTTGTAATCCTATATGATATTTCCGATAATCTTTATAGAGGTGTATTAAGGATTAGTACAAAAAATAATAAAAAAGATGCAAATTCTATAATAAAGTATCTATATGAAAAAAACGTAATAATGCCATCAACTTTTGATAATTTTGGCGGATTTATAATGGAAAAATCCAAATATGAAGAATTTATAAAAAATTTAAAAATAGCTTTAAAACAATTTGAAATAATTATTTAAATTAAATTTTGTTTTTTTAACCTATAAAAGTATTTCTTCAAAACTTTTCTAATAACATATCTTTTTTCTAACCCTCCCAAATGCAAAGCTGCCTTTCTCATACTACCTTTTTCTATAATAAGTTTTAATATTTCTACATCTTTTTTTGGAATATCCTTAAAATTTTCTAAGATTATTTTAGCCAATTCAGGTATATTATATTTTTTACCACCCCATGCAAATTCTTCAGAAGAAATTTGATCTTTAAATATCTCAACAGGTTCAAATTCTATAATAACTACTTCTTTATTATCATCAATTCCTTTATATATTCTTTTTAAATCTATTATCAAATCTTCTTTATTTTTATATCCATCTCTAATCGCCTCCTCATCAGTAATTTCTTTTATTTTTTTTGTATATATATTTTTTACTCTAAATTTTCCAATAGATTTACCACCACAGTCTATAATAAATATTTCACCAGGTTTTAATTTTGGTTTTGTTAATCTGATAGTAATATCTTTTTTTCCATCTATTAACAGATCTTTATAAATTCCTAAGAACTGTAGATGTTTCATGTATACTTATATTATAACAAGTTTATTAAATAAGTATAATGATAGAAAGCATTATAGAAATTTTAAAAGAATTGGTAATATCCTGGCTAGATATACTTATATTAACCCTTATAAATCCAGAAATAATTTGGATAACGTATCCTATATATTTGACATGGTTTGCAACAGAATATTTTGTAGAAAAATATGAAGGAGTTAAAATTAATAGTGTGCTAGTAAATGGAATTGTTTTCTCATGGGTATCTATAGACTGGCTTAGAAAAATATATAGTGTTGGAGAATTTGACTTATTAAGAATTATAATATCGTTATTTTTTGCTGGATTAGCAGTATCATTGATAATATTAGCTATAAAAAGGAAAAAAATCGCAAAAATAATAGGAAGAACTGGATCTTTAGCATACTTCAATGTAATGTTCACTCCAATTATATATGGAATATCAGAACTAAGTATAAAGAACATAATATCAATAATAATTATGTATCCTTTGGTTCTGTTACTAATGTATGTAATAGATAAATTCACTCCAAACTTAATAAAAGATGAAGAACTAGAATCTACAGAATTTAACGAAGAATTATTTACAACCAATGATAAATTTAGCTTATCAAATGATAATATTACTAATAATCAAAATTATATCTACAACTACAACAATAATATATATTCATATAATAACCAAAATTATTATAATCCTTATTATTATTACCAAAATTATAGAAGATATAAAAAATATTAGCCGCCGTAGCTCAGTTGGTAGAGCGGTGGACTCGTAATCCACAGGTCGCGGGTTCGAATCCCGCCGGCGGCTTTTTATAAATAAAGTATAAAAAAATTATAATCTTCTTCCTCTCTTACCTCCTTTTCTTCTACAACCATCATGCGGAATTGGAGTAACATCCTCAACAACGCCAATCTTCAATCCAGAAGTAATTAATGCTTTAATTGCAAATTGAGCTGCTGGACTTACAACCCATGGACCATTATGTCCCCCAGGAGCTCGTACCTTTACATGGACAGCAGTAATACCCCTCTCCAAAGCCTTTAAGGCAGCTCTTTTTGCAGCATATGTTGCTGCTGTTGGAGTATTCTTTAATCTCTGAGCTAATACTTCCATTCCACCAGATGAATAAGCAATAGTTTCTGCACCGGTTATATCGGTAATTCTTACAATTGTATTGTTATCGCTTGAATATATATGAACGAGTCCCCATCTTTCTTTTTTCTCAGCCATTATTTAAATTTTTATCGAATAAGATTTTAAAACTTTTGTATTTATTTCTTAATTATTAAAGTTATTAACTTTGCTAATCAAATAAAATATTTTATGGACTTTAATGTTTTAGCTGAAAAAATTAAAAATTCAAGAGAAAAAATATTAGTAATATCAGATACGGACCTTGATGGAAAGATGTCTATGGTATTAATGAATATAATATTAAAGAAATTAAATAAAAATTTTATACCATATTTCAGAATTAGAGGAGAAAATAATATAGAATTATTAAAAATAATAAGTGGGATAATAAAAAATAATAATGAAATAAAAACAATAATATTCTTAGATACACCAATAAATGACAAAAATTTAATAGATTTTGCTAAAAACATCTTTAAAGGAGAAATAATATATATAGATCATCATAAAAGAAAATTACCTGAAGAAATACCAGAAAATCTATTTTATTTCGATATACGTGCTATATACAATATAGAACTATGCACTACAAGTATTATATATAAAATAGGAAAAAGTTTGTTTGGCCCCGAATTTATTAAATACTCTTTAATAGCTGCTGTAGGGGCTGTTGGAGATTTTATGTTTGATTATGATAAAGAATTAATGTTTGATTTAAAATTATCCTATAGACAATTTTATACAGGAAGATCTTTTACAACGCCATTTATATTTTATTATTATTTACTGTTAATTTTGTATCCATACGAAATTATAAAGGAAAATATAGAAGATATATTAAATATAACGGACTTTTTAAAAAAAGTAAACTTTAAATACATAAATAAAACTGCTACAAAGTATTATAATTACATAAAGGATTTGAAAAAAATTTATGAATCTGAAAAATTAATTGTATTCGAATCTAGATCTTCAGGAACAGTATCTACTATAGTATCATCTTTTTATCCAAATAAACTTGTAGTAGTATTATCATTAAAAGATAAGGGAATTATTTATAGAATATTTAAAAGAAAAGAAAGAAGATACAAAGTTTCTCTCAGATATCAAAATTCTAAAGGAATAGATATAGGAAAAATCATAAATGAGTTCTCTAAAAAATATGGTATTAGCGGTGGAGGTCATCCAAAAGCTGCTGGAGGTTTAATTTATGAAAGGGATATAAAAAATTTAATAAATTTCTTAGAAGAAAAATTAAAAAATGAAAAAAATTAGATTTTATATAATTACAGCAAAAAGATTCATTAAAAAATTTTTATTAAAGTTTAATCTTTTTAAATAATGCCGCCGCGGGGATTTGAACCCCGGACCTCCTGGTTTCCCACCAGACCCATCGATTTTAATAGGTTATGAGCCAGGCGCTCTAACCGCTGAGCTACGGCGGCATTTAATAGTAATTATTCCTAAAATTTTTAAGAATATTCTCTACAAAGATCTATAATTCAAAAATAAGTGGTTTTTTATGGATATAAAAAGATACATTATATATTTCAACATCATCTATTTTATATTTATACATTCTAGCATAATGGGCATGTCCGTGAAATGCTATCTTTATTTTATCTATATATTTTGTTATCAATTCCTGAATTTTCTCAGAATATAAAGACCAAGATGGTGCTGGGTCTCCAAAAACTGTTTCTTTTATTAAACCATAATGCGAAAATAAAATTGTTTTTTTATTTATATTATTGAATATATCTGATAATTTATTATAATAATAATTTTTTAGATTACTTATATCAGATAATTTCCAAGTTCTATCAGGAAATCCTTGAAATCCTAATAAATAATAATCTCCAAGATCTACATATTCGTAATCTAGCCAATTTATAAAATTATACTCTTTTTTTAAATATTCTTTATTTTTATCATTAAGGAAGATAGATGCTTCATTATTGCCAAAAGTTGCAAAAATTTCAATATTTCCAAATTTTTCTAAAATTATTTCATATATTTTCCTGAGATATATAAAGTTATATGAATCTACAATATCTCCAGCTAGTATTGCAATATCTATTTCTTCATTTACTTCTCTAAAACTATTTAGTACTTCTTTATAATTTAGGGGCAAATGCAAATCCGAGGTCACTAAAACTTTCATATAATCTCATATATATATTAACATAATGCTTATATATTAATATTATATATAAATATAATGGAAATAGAAATAGAAGTAGTGAGGCCTGTAAACCCTGCTGGAAGAAGTTTTATTACATACATTTACGGTGCTGTTGCAGCAAAAGATAGAGAAATACTAAATAACTACAAAAAAGAATTTACAAAACTTGTACAAAGATTGGGTTTTAAAATAGAAGAAACTGTAGGAACAAACAAATTAGTAACTGGAAAAATTGTATTAGTAGTTGACGACAAAACAAAAGAACCAAAAAAGATATATACTAAAAGTTTACAAATATGGAATATAGAAAAAGACATAAATGAAAAAATAGAGGCCTCATTATAATATCAATAACTTATTTTTTTCAATAAGATTTTTATATTCCTAAGTACACTTTTTATCTATGGAAGAAAACGATAAAAAGATATTAGATAAAGCTTTGGAGCACGATAAATTACTAAACATAGAAGAATCTAAAATAACAAATGAAATAAAAAAAGAAATTGAAAAAATAAAAGATGACTTTGAATATATAATAGGAGTTTTAGAAGAATTAGAAGAATTCAACAAAAAAGAAACAAAAGAACCTATGCTGAAGGAAGATGAGTATAGAATATTTGTAAAATTAATTGAGAAGCAATCGGAAGCATATAATTCTTTAATGAAGATAATTAAACTAACTTTAGAATATAAAATGCTATTAGATAGAGAAATATTCTAGTACTATGTTAGGAATATTAGACTTTGATGGTACTATAGTAGATAGTTATACAATAATACCATCAATATACAAAAAAATACAAGAAGAATTAAAGATAGATGGTGGATTTGTAAATGCTATGCTTATGGTAGAAGAATTAGGAGATTATTTTGGAATATTCGAAAGAGAAAAATTCTTAAGATTGGTTTTAAAAGATCAATGGGAATATGTTTTAGAAATTTATTGGAAATTAAGAACAGAAAATCAAATCTTGCTTTCTGATGCTATAAAATTTTTAGAAAGATATAGTAAAACTTTAGACTTGTATCTAGTTACTTCTAAAGATGATACAATAGATATGAAAAAAGAAAGAATAAAAAAAGTAGGAATAAAAAAATACTTTAAAGACATAATAATATACGGAGAAAGAGATTTTGAAGACTTAAACAAAGCATTAGAATATCTTTATGATATTGAAAAAGAATGCTTTTATATAGATGACAAAAATATAAACCTATCTAAGATAAAAATAGATATAAAGTTATTCAAAAAAATATTTTATCCACCATATCCACTCAAATTAGCTTGGAATTATCCAGAAGTTGAATATCCTAAAATATTGAACTTATTAGAAATAGAAAAATATATATCTATATATACCTAAAGTATTTTCCTTTTACATGGAATGGTAATTTGATTTTATTTAAATCATATCCAAAACTCTTATCAAATATTTCATCTTCATATTCTAAATTCTCTACTTTCCCAGCATAGAACTTAACTTCCTCAAAATCCAAACTATTTATTACTCTGCATTCTGCAAATGCAATACTATCTTCTAATATTGGAACTTCTAAAATGTTTCCTTTAGAAACTTTTAATCCAAACTCCTTTACCTTATTGATATCTTTTCCACTAGTTGTCCCTAATTTGTATATTAAATCTTTTTTATCGAATGATAGTATATTAACCGAAAAAATATTGTATTTTTCAATTAACTGATAAGTATACGTACTCTTATCAATAGCTATTCCAAATATATTTTCCATAATTGGAGTTATCCAGCTGCAAGCCATAAAGTTAACTTCTTTATTATATTTTCCAGATCCTATTATCACGGCCAATCTTGGATGCAGTATTTTATAAGCTATATTTAAGTCATCTAACTTTATTTTCATAATTTTATTATACTTTTCTATTTTTAAAGGTGGGGCGGGTGGGATTTGAACCCACGACCTTCCGGTCTTCAGCCGGACGCTCTCCCGGTCTGAGCTACCGCCCCTATCTTTTGATTTATTAATTTATAACATATAAATTTAAAAATAGATGTTAGAAGAAAAATATAAAATCCTAAAAAATAGACCATATCAAATTGAAACCATAGAGAAAATATTAAATTCTCTAGATAAAAAATTTATAATATTAAACTCTCCCACAGGTTCCGGTAAAACAATTATGGCATTGGTATTAGCAGATTATTTATCTAAAAATAATGGAAAAATTATACATATAGCAGTAAGAACTACAGAAGAAATAAAAAGATATATAGAAGATTCTTTTAAGGTCAATACATTATTAAAAGTTTTTCCAAATAAGAAAAAAACTTGTCCAATATTTATAGATTCTAATCTTTCTGGAGAAGAAATAATATGTGCAGACTGTGAGTATAAGAATAAAATATATGACTCTAAAAAGTTATATAGCATACTTAAAAAAGCAGGCTATGATTTTAAAAAAATAACAAAACTAGAAAAATTAAAAATAAAAAACAATAAAGAATCAAAATGCATATATCATTCGTTTAAGAAAGTTGAATCTAATATATATATCTCAACTTATCCATATGTATTTAATTTATATCTAAATGAGGTACTGTCTCTAGAAGGAGAACCAGATATCTTAATATTAGATGAATCTCATAATTTACTTACTACAATAATAAATCCATTTAGTGTATCTTTAAAAAAATATTTAGAAAAAGGATTTGGTAAAAGAAAGGAAAACAATTTGTTGTACCAAGAATTAGAAAAAGAACTTTTAATATTAAGAGAAGTATTAAAGATAGAATTAGAAGATTATGAAAGTCTAAAAAGAAGTATTATGTCTTTTTCTGATGATTTAATATCATACATAGAAAATATATTAGCTAAAACTTTTAACACAAAGGATATATCTATTATATTGTCAAGAATGTCTAAAAGAGAAAAAGAAATCTATGTAGAACGTGAAAAATTATTAGAAATATTTGAAAAATATTTAAATCAAATAGAATCTTTATTATTCTATTGGGAAACTTATAAGAGATATATAACAAAAAATAAACTTAAGCTACCAAAAAAAAGATGGAACATTCAGAAAATACTTAAATTATATTATAATTTACAGGATAAAGATATATTCTGGATATTAAATAAGTTTAGAATTGAGGGATATATTACAAAATTCGAAAAGATAATTAAAATATTTAACAATTATAAAAATATAATACTTATGTCTGGTAGCAATTTTACAAAAGAAGAATTTGCTAAATTATATAAAGTAAATCCAAAGCATATAGAATATATAAAAGTAAACATTAATTTAGGAAAGAAAAATTATGAGATAATAACAAATTTTTCGTCAAAATTTTCAATAAGAGAAGATAAAAATAATATACAAAATTTATTAGGTAATATAAGATTTATAATGGATAAATTTGAAAGATATATTTTATTTATGTTTCCATCATATGGATTTATGATGAAGATTTTTGATCTATTAGATTTAGAAACAAAAAATAAAATATTTCTAGATAATGGAGAAATTCCTATAAATAGAATATTAAAAACAGAAAAAGAATGTATATTTACATATGCAAGATCTAGGTTTATAGAGGGTATAGAATTGGTTAAAGACGGAAAATCTCTATTAAAAACTATTGTTATTGTTGGAAAGCCTTATCCACCACCACCAAATGCTTCTATTTTAACGTATAAAATACTACAAGATAATAACATAGATTATATAGATTTTTCAGAAACAATTAAAAATATACAAATAAAGCAAGTAATAGGTAGAGCTATAAGATATCCTGGAGATGAAGCAAATATAATATTCATAGACAACAGATATAGTAACTCTGAAATAAAAAAATTATTATCATAGTTTTTTTCTTATTCTAATTTTAATCCTATCCCAAGGTCTTTCATCTATTATAGACCCATCTAAAAAAATAATATAATCATTGTAGTAAAAAATAAATTTAGATATTTTCTTTGGAACAATTTTTACACCATTTTCAGTTTCAATATAAAATACATTCTTTGTTTCATAAATAATTTCTCCATATATACCCTCTAAAGATTTTATTTTACTTTCATATACTTCTATCCTTAATCCTATAAATTCGTACTTTATGAAATCTTTAATAGATCTCACTTACTATTTCAATATTATTCTTGTTATATCCCATCTCTATTAAAAGATCTCTTACTTTTTCTCTATGATCTCCTTGCAATTCTATTATACCTTCTTTATAAGTACCACCACAGCCAAGTTTTGTTTTTAGTTTTTTTAATGTTTCCTTAGCTATAGAGGGATCTATACCCTCAACTAAAGTAACTATTTTACCATAACTTCTCTTTTCGGCTCTTATTATAATTTTCTCAGCTTCTTTACTAACTTCTTTAACAGCTTCTTCTATATCTATTGGTAAACCTGTAAAAAGTTTTTTCTTCATTTCTTTATTAATTCTTTAGCCAATTCCTTTCTCAAATTCCTTAAAGCTTTTGTATTTTTACCCACATTCTGAGCCCTATATAAACTCTTCAGTTTTATTAATTCCAAAACTTTTTCAACCCCATTCATTATAAACTTATTAATTGTAATTACAATTTTTAAATCTTATAATTTTCAGGAAAAGTAACTTCTTCGGGTCTCCAATAAGGATTTATACTCTCTATAGATTTAACACCATTCTTATACCATAATATTCCAGTATAAGCTATCATAGCTCCATTATCATTTGCCAAATCTAAAGGAACAGTTCCAAATTTTACACCTCTTTCTCTACACATAATCTTTAATATTTGCTGCAATCTCCTATTTGCAGCTACCCCTCCAGTTAATCCAAATTCTTTTTTATTTAGAAAGGCAAGAGCCCTTTCAGATATTTCTGCAATCATTGAAAAAACATATTCTTGTATAGAATATGATAGATCTTCTGTAGATATTTCTTTTTGTTTTATCAAATTTTTTATATATGTATAAATTCCACCTAGTTGTATATCCATTCCTTTTACTATATATGGTAATTCGATCAAATTTTTTCCTTTTTTAGCATATTCTTCTATTTTAGGACCAGCTGGAAAACCAATTCCTAGCAATCTTCCAACTTTATCTAAAAAGTTACCAACCCCTATATCTAACGTTTCTCCAAAGATTCTATATTTTCCACCCTCAAAAGCAAGTAACATTGTATTTGCTCCAGATACCAATAGCACTAAAGGATCTTTAAAGTTATTATATAATTTTACGATCTCTACATGTGCTATTAAGTGATTAACTCCTATTTGTGGTATATCAAAAATTTTAGAGAATAAATTAGCAGAAAATTTAGCCTGTACTAAAGTTGGGTATAATCCAGGTCCTGCAGAATAAGAAACCAAATTAATTACTCGATCAAACTCTTCTAAATTTTTTAGGTAAGTATTAAATTTATCTTCAAATTCTGAATTAGTAGATTTTATTTTATTATTTTCTACCCATATTTCATCACCATTTTCTAAAATCAAATATCTATATCTATTCCAAGGTTCTTCATGAAACCTTTCAAAAACAGTTATATTTTCTAATTTATTTTTTATTTCGTATAAAGCATCAAAAATAATTAATTTATCTTTTGCTTTTTTTATTATAAAGCCGGCTTTTTGTATAGAACTTTTTAATATATTTATAGCCTCTTTTGAATGTAATTCTGCAGCTTCCCTTGGATGTATTCCACCTTTTTCACTTGTAAATAATATTCTTTCATTGGAATATATTTTTCCAGTTTCATCAACAATTCCTATAGAATATGTATGGGCTGTGGACTCTATACCTAAAGAAATAATCATATAGATAATTATTCTTCTTTTTTAGGATTTTGAGCTCTCCATTCTTTATATATTTCTTCAAAATCTTTTTCTCCATATTCTTCTATAACAGTATTTATTTGAACAATTTCAGGCCCTATAGTATTACCCCTACCAAGTCTTTTTACTCTATTTTTCTTATAGTTATACCATACATATTTTTTTACAGTTCCTTCAATATTCTTAAACATTGGTGCTCCTTCAAATCCAGACCCTCCAGTTATTTTTAGTTTAAATCCAGGCAAGTTAACTATACTACCATCAATTATATCCCCTATTTTCTTACCTATCAAAGACACGTCTCTACTCTCAACTTGAATAGCTTTTCCACTTTTTTTATCAGATACAACAACTTTAAATATGATTTCTTTTCTTTTATTAGCCATAAATCTATTGTAATAATAAAAGTTAAAAACTTATATTTAAACAAAAATAAAAATATTTTTATGGAAAAACTTTTGCATATAGATCAAAACCCAAAATTTCCTGAAATATATAAAGGAGTGATACTAAATACACCAGGTTCTAATAGTATTAAAATATTGGACTATGGACTAAATATGAGCAGTTATATAAATGAAAATAACAAATATAATTTCTATTATGGATTTATACCAATGACTTTTATAAATGAGTATCCAATATATACATCTTTCTTTACGGTAAGAAAATTAGATGTATTTGATGTTGTTGATTTACAACCCATATATGCTATAAAAATATTATCATCTTTTGGTGTTTTAAACATAATATTCGGAAAACCCTCATTTGACGAAATAGTTCCAAATAAAGAGTATATAATCAAAAATATTGAAGAATTTTTTAAACCTGATAAAATTTTAGTTGAGTATGAGAATATAGCAAAAAGGCTCTTGGAAGAAGGATTAAAAGGATATAATAGTAAGTATATTAAAATTCGTAAAAATCTATAAACCCCAGGCAGGATTTTCTTTTCTAAATATACTAGAAATTTCTCTCAATATTTGCTTAGTTTCTTCATCTAATATATCTTTCTTCTCTTTATAGTTCCTAAAATCTTGCTCCGTAATATAAGTATAGAGGATATCTCCTTCTTCTATATTTCTTCCAACAACCCCATCTTCAATAGATATAGCTACTTTGTCTCCTTTTTTGGCTTCTTCTAAAGATTTCTTTTCATGCTGTATTGATAATATCCTACCAACTATTTTTCCTTTTTCATTTATCAAATATATATCTTTTTTTATTTTACCGGCTAAAACCTCTATTCCGACAATAGACGGATTACTCCTTCTAAATACATGACCTGGTAATATTTTAATCTTTCCAACAGGTGGTAGAGATACCTTTTGTCTTTCTTTTTGTTCTTTAAGATAATTAACATATTCTTCCAATTCTTCTAATAATCTATAGATAATATTCGAAGATATTATTTTCAGATTTATACTTTTTATGTAATCTTCTATATTTTTGTCAATGTCTACATTAAATGCTACTATTACTGCATACTCTGGACTTTTTTCTTTTATAGAAAGTAATAAATCTACATCCTCTTTTGTAATATTTCCTATATCTGCTTTTTTTATTGGTATATTTCTTTCTTTCAGTAATTTTACCAATACCTCAAGGGTTCCTAAAGTATCTGCCTTTACAATTACCCCTTCTTTATCTGAAGAAAAAATTATAGATTCTGTAGTAATAGATAAACTTTCTTTAATTTTTTCTAATTCACTTTCTGTATTATATACATATATTTCAGAACCTGCAATGGCTTCTTCTAACCCATCAGCTACTATTCTAATTCCAGCAGCAGCAACTACTTCTTCTACTTCTTCAAACTTATTTTTAGAGAATCTAATATCTAATAATGGATAAGGTTTTAGTATAGCTTTTATCTTAGTAGTTTTTATTCCATTCTTTGTTAAGAATGCAATTTTATCACCTTTTCTTATTTTTCCATCATATAATATTATATCTAATACTGTACCAAATCCTTTTTCTTCCTTTTTTTCTAATATGACCCCTACTCCATTACCTTCTATGTTTATCTTTAACTTTTCTTCAAGATATCTTTGAACCAATCCAGCAATCAATAACAACAAATCGGCAATTCCTTCTCCAGTTTTCGCGGATATAGGTACTATCGCAACTTGTCTTCTAAAATCTTTTACTCTATCATATCTATCAGATTCAAATCCAAGTTCATACAACTTTACTACAATATCATATAATTTTTCTTCTAATATAGATTGAACCTTATTATCCTGTTTATTTATACTCTCTAAAAAAGGTCTATTTTCTTGAGATTTCCATCCCGGAATTCTATCTATTTTATTTAAAGCAATTAAAAATGGTACCTTAAATTGCTTACATATTTCTATAGCTTCATATGTTTGTTTTTGTATACCTTCAATAATATCCACTACTATTATAGCAAAATCTGCTACAGATCCTCCTCTTTTTCTTAAATTACTAAAAGCTTCATGTCCTGGTGTATCTATAAATAAAATAGAAGGTAATTTTAATTCAAATTTAAATATATTTAGTAAAGGTTTTGCTATTTCTTTTATTACAGTAATAGGAACTTCTGTAGCACCAATATGTTGAGTAATCCCTCCAGCTTCTTTCTGAGCAATTGCAGTATTTCTTATTTTATCTAATAGGGAAGTTTTACCTGCATCAACATGACCTAAAACTACAACAATTGGTGATCTGATGGCCATAAATATATTCTCAATAAAAAAATTTATTATCAGAACCCGGGCCCGGGGGGATTCGAACCCCCGACCTTCGGGTTAAAAGCCCGACGCTCTAGCCAGCTGAGCTACGGGCCCACGATATTCTTAATGTATACATTAAAAAATTATATAAATTTTTATTTATCTTTTATCCCCACTGCCATGTATAGTGCCTTTCCTTTTTCTATCCATTAGTTTCTTTATATTATATTCAGCCACCTCTTCTAATGATATATCAAATCTCCTAGCAATTTCAGAAAGATACCAAAGTATATCACCTAATTCAGAAATAATTTCTTCCCTAGGTATTTGAATACTATCTCTAGCTATTTTCTTAATTTTATTTAATAATTCTCCTACTTCTCCCGCCAATCCTAATGCTGGATAATAAAATCCACCTTCTAACCTATCTGGATATTCTGCAGTCTCTTTAGCCAACTTTTGATATTCATTAAACTCCATAATCATCTTTATTCAATAAAAATTATTATGTTTTTACTATATATTGTTCAATTTTATTTGGAAGTTTAAGGCTATAGTCTATTTCCAAGTCTCTTTTTTGTTTTTCTATAATTTTATCTAATATAATAGATAGATCTCCAATTAACTTGGCGAGCTCATAGGAATTTTTAGTTTTTTTAATTTTCATACTGTACAAAATATAATGTAAACTATGAATATCAAACATTAACAACCTTCTAGTATGTTCTAAAAATTTTCCAACTGCTTGCTCTATATAAGTTTTTCCTTCTAAACTCGGATTTATTATTCTACCTCCTTTACCTATATCTATAATTTTAAATTTATAATTATCATCTCCTATTTGAGAAAAGCCAATATCATATATAAATAATCCTTTAGAAATCGTATTTTTTACTAGTTCCGAAACAAAAAATTCCATCCAATATTGTATATCACTAATATTTACTTCATGTATTTTTTCTTCTAAAGATGGTCTACATATCTTTTTCTTTCCATTAGTAGTATAAATATAACTACAATTATCTATACTAAACATTCTTACTATTGCCGTATATTCTATTAAATCAAATAGAGAAAATCTTGCAGTTTTCTCATCTGGTTTTATCTTAAAAACAGCATTATTATGTATAATAATTGAAAAGGTAGAATCTGATTCATATTCTTCTGATACTCCAATGATAGGAACTATATCTATCTTTTCTTTATAAAAAGATAAACCTAAAGTATCTGCAGATACTTCACAAGTAATATTATTGCAAATGTTTCTTATAGTTTTCCTAAGTTCTACACCTTTTATATAAGTATTTTCAGATCTTAACAATAAAGCATCAGGATAAGTAGTTCTTATTATATTGCTGCTCATATAATAGCCTTTTATATATGTAAAATCTTCATTTCTTAATCTACATATGTATGAAAAGTCCTCTTTTATGTTATCTAAGTATCTTATAGATAAAACATCATATTCTCCTTTTATTACATCTGATTCTATATATAATTTTACATTATAGTTTTCACAGTATACTATAGGGAAAGATTTTTCCTACTTCTATCTTCTTTCCGTCTAGATATGCATCTAATTTTTTGATTATCATTTAGTAATAAAATATAGAAAAAATTTTAAAATTTTTTTATAGATTCTATAGCCTTTCTTAAAATACCCATCCAAGTAGTATATTCCCTTTTTGTTATTATCGATTTTCCAATAATGTTTCTAATTCCTCTATATGCTACGCTCTTTCTATATTCTTGTAATGGCAGACTATAGATAAATTCCTTAAATGTACGTTTCAGTAAATATCTTTCATGCTGATTAATTAACTTAAAAGTTTTTCTGATTGGATTATGTTTAGCAACATATAGTTCATACAATATTATTGCAGCTGCATGAGTAATATTCATAATTGGATATTCTATACTTGTTGGTATTGTTATTATAGAATCAAATCTACCCAGTTCATAATTATCAAATCCTGTAGACTCTCTACCAAAGAATATTCCAACATCTCCTTCATATTTCCATATCTTATTAGCTAATTCTCTAGGTGTTATGGGATTTCTTAACAATTCACTTGACTTTCTTCCGAATATTCCAGTAGTACCATAAGTAATGCTGAATTTTGCAATTACTTCATCGAAGTCATCAAATATTTTACAATTTTTTATTATTTCCCAACCTTTTTCTCTAGAAACGACTTTTACTTTTTCAGAAAAAACATTTACTTTAGGATTAACAATAATTAGATTTTTAAAATCAAAATTTGCCATAACTCTAGCTAAAGCACCTACATTGTCTTCTGATTCTGGTTCAACAAAAATTATATGTATATTTACCATAATTACTTATTATGCAAAAAAAGATATTACTCTTTCATACAACAATAAAATCGAGTGGCGGGATAGAAAGATTAATTTATGAATTTTATAATAGAAGTAAGAATAAAATAACAATATTTACTTTATTTTATATACCTAATGAAGTTTTTAAAGATTTAAAAGTCATATATTTATTTAACGAAAAGTTGAAAGCATTGGCAAAAGCATTTTTGTTAAGAGCTATTCCTTTATTGTTAGGATCTTTTGTCAATATCGAATACATATTTAAAAAATATAAGTATGATATACTTTTACTATCTACGGCGGGTATGGGTGAATTAATATTACTAAGAAATAAATTAAGAAATTATCTAAAAATTGCTTATGTACATACAATACTTAGAGACTCCTATATTTATGATTATTATTGGAATATGAAATATTCATTTAAGGATAGTAGATATATACAAAAGTTGTTATATAAATTAGCATTTATAATATATAACAAATTAGAAAAAATAGCATGGAAAAATATTGATTTTGCTATTTTTAATTCTGAATTATCAAGAAAAAGAGCTTTAGACAAAAACTTAATAAAAATAGAAAAAACATCTGTGATTTATCCTGGAGTAAACCTGAATGATTTTTATAATTCCAAACCAAAAGATTATTTTTTATATGTTGCAAGATTTCATCGAAGAAAAAGACAAGATGTTTTAATAAGAGCATTTGAATTATTTTCTAAAGAATTTAAAGATTATAAACTATATTTAGTTGGAGGATTGGAACAAAAAAAATATTATTACAGAATTTTAAATTACATAAAAGAAAAAGATTTAATTGGAAAAGTTATTGTTAAAACTGATGTAAAAGATAAAGAATTAAAAAGATTATATTCAGAATGTTTAGCTTTTGTTCATGTACCTTTTATGGAAGACTTTGGAATCGCTCCGTTGGAAGCTGCAGCATCTGGTAAATTTATAATAAATACTTATCCATCTGGTAATTATGAAATACTAAAAAATTTTCCTGGTATTTACTGGATAAAAGAAAAATTTGATAATAAAAAAATGATTGAAGAAATTTATAAAGCTTTAGTATACTTTACAAGAAACAAAGATAAATTAATAGAAGATGGGTTAAAAAATAAACAAATAATTAAAGAGCTTGACTTATCTTGGGATAGATTTGCTAAAGAAATAGATACATTAATAAATAACTTTCGCATAAATAAAAACAAAAATAACAATATAAAGTAAAATAATCTAGTAGAAATTATAATATATTGAAAATGTTATTTGTTTTTTTCAATATAATAACTTTTACTTTTTATTTTTGTTAAATTATCTTTTATATCTTAAATTAAAATAAATTCGCCGCGGGTGGGATTCGAACCCACGCCCCTTATCGGGATCTGGTCTCAAGCCAGACCCCTTGGACCACTCGGGCACCGCGGCATATTATAGAATTATATAGAATTATTATGGTAATTAATTTTTATTTTTCATAACCCAAAACCTTCCAGTAATTAGCTTTTAGAAAATTCCTTATATAATCAAAAATATTAAAAGCATCAAAATTCGTTACTATTTCAATGTAACAATAATCTATTTTCTCCCAATAATGTAAATATATACTTAATTTATCCGTTTCAAATAAAAAAGAACTATAGTATTCGTCTTGATTTATATATATCTTTTTATTGTTTAGAATAAGTTTGTATTTATCTATTAGGTCATAAAATAATTTATTTATATCACCTTCAGAAAAAAGAATATTATTTTGTATTTGTCTAAGTAAAGCCCTCAATTTCATATTGATTTACTTACTCTTTCCATTATTCTTCTATCAATATCATCTTCTGCTCCACCAACTTCTACAGTTTTCATAATTTTTAATATTGCTGGATTTTTTACTGCAAGACCAACTGCTAAACAGTAACCAGTCTCTAGTTTTGTTAAAGCTTCAAAATATTCTCTAGATAAATATGGACAAGTCCTCCTTATAAATTCTAAATCTCTAGGATTTATTATCTTCAAAAAGAGAAAAGTATTTATCTGAGATATAATATCTTCAGTTATCTTTGATGGTATTTGAGAAACCAATATCAAACCCAATCCAAACTTTCTTCCTTCTCTTGCTATCAAAGATATTTTAGATGCCACTTCCGTATCTTTTGAGGCAAAACGATGAGCTTCTTCTATTACGATACCCAAAATATCTGTTTGATTATTAAATTTCATCTCTTTATATTTGTTATATATTTTTTCTAATAATATATCCAATAATATTTTTTGTTCTTCAATAGATAGTGGATATAAATCTATTATTATTAAATTCAATGGATATGACTCTTCAACTTTCATATATATTTCTCCATCAACTCCTTCTATAATATTACTATAATTTTCTATATTTCTATAATTAACTATGTCTTTTATTAATTTATCTAACAAATGTATAATATCTTCCCCACCCTCCATTTTATCCTTCGCAATAATATTCCAATTTCTTATTCTTTGCAATCTAGATAATAAAGATCTTACAACATCTTCCTTTTGATTATACTCTTCTTTTATTTTGTCTATCTCTCTTAGTTTTTCTTCATTATATCTATATTTTTCCTTAAGTTTTTCTTTATTAGTATTCTTATTTATATATTCTAGTATATCTATTAATTCTGACAAGAATTCTATCTTTTTAGACAATATTTTAGATAACAAATTAAAAATTCTAGGGGCTTGTTTTCTCTGCAATCCTAAAAATTCTTCCATATAATCATGTATTATATCTGGCTTTAGTTTTCCTATTTCTATATTTATCTTTTTGTTTTTTTCTTTAGCTAATTTTTCTAGAAATTCTTTTTCTTTTTTGCTAAATGTTATAACAACAGCATTATCATATGACAAGACATAGTCTCTATGAACATCAAATAATAAAATTGGTATATTTTTATTTTTTAATTCATTAATCAAATGAGCTACAGTTGTAGATTTTCCAGATCCAGTTATACCAAAAATTCCTGTATGCCTAATTATAAGATTTTTTATAAATAAGCCAACTATATATTTTTTATTCTGCAAATTTATTATACCTAAAGGCACTACGGTCTTCGTATCATCAAAAGAATATATTTTATGTATTTCATCTTCCGTAGGTAAATATACAGCATCTCCAGGACTTGGTGGGACTTTAGGTTTTTCTTGTAATACTTTATCGTCTTTTAACATACCTATAAAGATAGCTTTACCATATAATATAAATTGTACCTTTTTTATTTCTCCATATAAATAATCTATTGACTCATAATCTATTAATCTTTCTTCATCCATTGCTTCAGATTTTAGATCTTCTACTATAGCAAAATATATCTCGTTATTTATTTTAACCTTTAATACACTACCAATAGAAACTTTTTCCTTTAGATCGGGGTTCAATATAAAATAAAAGTAATCCGGTGTAGCTTCTCTTATAATATAACCAACTTTCATATTACTCTATTTATGTTTATGTAAAACTTTTAAATAATATATATATTAAAGTATAATGCCTGGTGCTATGAAAATGATAATACCGGAAAACGTTACTATAAAAGATGCTGTACGTATTGCTGGAGTAGAATTAAAAGGAAATAGGCCAATATTTCTAGAACTAAGAAAGATACCGGGGGTAAATTGGAGATTTGCCCATGCAGTATGTATAGCTTTAGGTATAAACAAATATATTGCTTTAGGTGCTTTATCAGACGAAGAGCTACAAAGGTTAGAAGACTGCTTAAAAAATCCAGAAAAATATGGAATTCCTAAATGGCTATTAAATAGGCAAAAAGACAAATATGATGGAAAAGATAAACACTTAGTAGGATCTGATTTAGAGATACAAGTAAAGATGGATATAAAAAAAGAAATAGAACTAAATAGTTGGAGAGGAAATAGACATAAGCATGGATTACCAGTTAGAGGTCAAAAGACAAGATCTCATCATAGAAAAGGAAGAACAGTTGGCGTACAAAAGAAAAAGAAATAGATAAATAACCATGTGGAGACAAAGAAAAACTTGGTCTACACCTACACATCCATGGCAAAAAGATAGAATAGAAGAAGAAAAGATATTAATGAAAATATACGGACTAAAAAACAAAAGAGAAATATGGAAAGCAGAAACAAGTGCTAGGAAAATTAGATATTATATAAGATATCTTAATGCTAAAAAAGCAGCAGGTTTTGATGTATCTAAAGAAGAAGAAAAATTAAAAAATAAGTTACTTAAATATGGATTAATAAGTAAACAAGGAGATTTAAATGAAGCTTTAAATTTAACTGCAAGAGACATATTAGAAAGAAGATTACAAACAATAGTATATAGGAAAGGCCTAGCAAAAACAATATATCAAGCAAGGCAACTAATAGTACATGGACATATAATGATTGGAGATAAGGTAATTGACATTCCAGGATACCTTGTAAAGATAGATGAAGAAAATTTAATCAGATACAATGAATATTCTCCAATAAACGATCCAAATCACCCAATTAGGAAACAAAAAATTTCAGAAGAATCTAATGAAGTAAAAGAAGAAAACAAAAATCTTAACTAAAAAATTTTTTATTAAGGACAATTTATAGAAGCTTTTTGCTGATTTTCAACAGTATATATAATACATGAACCAGCATTACCAGAGCTGCTACACTCCACCCTACCACCAGTTGGTAAATAGAAATTTCTAGGTAATATAGATGGACAACCCCTCTTACAATAATCAGAACCCCTTATAGTACCTTCAATTATAGCATCTGAATAGATATTAGAAAGTGCGCTTTCTAACGTAGAAGCATATGCCGCACAAGTACTTGCATTTACTTGTCCTTCTGTTGTATATCTAGTCATACCTCCAGTAAACCTACCCATACCTCCACTAAATATTAATATAAGAAATACTAACACCAATAAGGCTATTATAGCTAATACAATAGTATTTAAAGGTAATCCTTGTCCAGGTTTTCTCATAATCTATATAAGATTTTCAGATATTTAAAAACTTTATACTTTAAAACTAATATATAAAATTTAATTTTATGAAAATCTCTAAGATAGTACTTAGAGTAAATATTCACGAATGGGATGATAAAGATTTAATAATAAAAAAAATAGAAGAATTACTGAAGGATATTGAAAAGAAAAAAATAAAGTATAAAATATATGTAGATAAAGGACTTATTAGCGACAAATTATATGTACATGAAATATCACTCGAAAAAAAGGATATTATAGAGAAAATTTTACATAATCTAATAAACATGGGATTAAATATTGAAGAAATGTTAAGAAATGTTAACTTTGATGAAAATTATAATATATATATAAGAATAGACAAAATAGATTTGCTAATTAAAAATAAAGTTACTGTTAAGTATGGAAATGATGTCTTTCATATGAAAATAAGCATAGATGGTTTTAAAAAAGATAGAGATAAAGTATTAGAATTTTTAAAAGAATATCTAAGCCAAATAGCTAATAAATATAACAAAGATTTAAGATAAAGTTTTTCATTATACAGTATCGGACGTTTATAAGTACTATTATAATTTTATATATATGAAGTTTATACATGTATCTGATACTCATTTGGGATGCCAAATACCAGTTCAGTATTCGGATATAAGAAGAGAAGATTTTTTAAAAGCATTTTCCCAAGTTATAGATTTCGCTATAAATAAAAAAGTAGATTTTATAATACATTCTGGAGATTTCTTTGATGACTACTTTAGGTTTAGTTCTAAATATGTAATAGAAATATTAGATTTGCTACTAAAACTAAAAGAAAAAGATATACCGCTATTCTATATTAGAGGCAATCATGATATAAAAGGACATAAACAACAAGTTTTAGATTTATTTTCAAAATTAGATTTAATCAAAGAAGTATCTTTAAAAAAACCAGGAGAATTCAAAGATATAAAAATATATGGGATATCTGAACCTTCTACAATATCTGGAGAGACGCTATCAATATATTATAAAAGCCAACTAAGCAATTTTTTCGCAGAGAAATCTGGATATAATATTTTTCTCTTCCATGGTGCAATAAATATATTTCCAGAAAGTATTATAGAATCTTTCCGCGATCCGAGGGTATTATCCACAGAATACCTACCAAAAAATATTGATTACTATGGATTTGGACATTTTCATAAAAGATACTACGATGAAAAAGATGGTAAAAAATTTGTATTACCTGGATCTACAGAAAGAACTGAAATATCAAAAGAAGAAGAAAAATCTGAAAAAGGATTTTATTACATAGAAGACGATAAAATAGAGTTTATCAAAATTAACGTAAGACCCATATATATTTATGAAGGAATATTAGAAAAAGAAGAAGATATTGAAAAGTTAAAAGAAAATATATATAAAAAAAGTAAAGAAACAATAATAAAATTAAAAATAAGATACAACAAAGATCTTTACTACAAATTAAAATCTACTATAAATTCGTTGATCGAAGATAAATTTTTAATTATAGATGATAGTTTACAAATAGATGACAAAGAATTCATAGATAATTATATATCAACAGAAACATTAGAAGAGATTATAGATAAAAATATATTAATATCTAATAAAGAAGAAATATTAAATCTGTTTAATATTATAAAAGAGTATTTTGATGATTTTTATACAGGAAGAGAATCTGAATTAGATAGAATAAGAGAAGAATTATTTAAAGTTTTAATAAAATGAAGATATATAGATTAAAATTAGAAAACTTTAAATCTCATAAAGATAGAGAACTAAAATTTGGTAATAAAAATCTTATAATTGGAGAAAATGGTGTAGGCAAAAGTTCTATTTTCCATGCTATATTATTTTCATTATTTGGAAAACAGGCTTTACCTTATATAAATGCTAGTAGTATCTCTTCGTTAATAAGGCATGGATATAGTAATATGAAAGTAGAGATTGAACTAATTGATAATAATGTAAAATATTTAATAGAAAGGTCTGCAAATAATAGTGGAGAATCTGATGCAAGAATTTATAGAATAGACAATGAAGGAAAAATTATGTTAGCAAATGGTGTTGAAATAGTAAACAAAAAAATAAGAGAACTATTAAACATAAGAAGAATTGAAAAATTTTCTGATGTTCTATATATAAAACAAGGAGATTTAGGTAGATATATACTATTATCAGGAAAAGAAGAATTAACAAAGAAATTAGAAAATATGTTTGATATAGAATTTTATTCAAACATAATTAAAGTTATAGAAGGATTAATAAGAGACTTAGAAAAAGAAAAAGAATATTTAGAGAGAGAAAAAAGCATTATAATAAAAGATATCGAGATGTATAAAGAAATTTATGGAGATAAAAATGTAGATGAATTATTAAAAGAAGTGGAAAAATATAATGAATTACTAAATAAAAAAGACAAACTATATAAAGACTATATTAATGTAAAAACTCTTTATAGTTCTATAGATTACAATTTATTATCTCAAGAAGATTTTATAAAAAATAAAAAAGAAGAATTAATTTTAGAACAAAATAAATTACAAGAAGCTCTAATAAATCTTAAAACCGAACTTAAAAACCTAAAATACGAAAAATATTCCGAAGATTTAATTAAAAAATCAATAGAAGAATTAGAAGAAATAGTAAAAAGATTAGAGATATATAAAAATTTAAACATATCTGAAATTAGTTTTAAAATAAGAGAAAAAGAAGAGATTTTAAGAGATATAAAAGAATTCAAAAATTATGAAAATGTAAGTTATGAATACGAGAAAGTAATAAACGATAAAAATAATTTAATAAAAGATAATAGTACATTAGAAAGCAAACTAAAAGAGATACTAGAATATATAGAATTATTAAAGAAAGAAATTAATATCTGTCCAATATGTAAAAGAGAACTCACAGAAGATCTCCATAAAAAGCTATTAGATGAATATACTAAAGAAATTACGAATATCAAAAGTAAGCTAGAAAATAATAAAAGAAAATTAGAAGAAATTGAAAAAAAGATAAAAGATTTGGAGTATAAACACAGAAGGTATATTTATATAAAAGAAAAATTACAAAGTAAAATAAAAATAGAAAATATAGAAAATGAAGAAAAAAGTATTGAAAGTGAATTAAATAAGCTTAAAGAAGATTTAAAAAATTATGAAAATTATAAATTGATTGAAGATACCATAAATTATCTTAAATCTAAAAAAATATCAGCCTCTATAAGCAATATAGAAACCCAAATTAACAATATAAAGAAGGAATTAGAAGATATAAATAAAAAAATATATAAAATAGAATCTATGAAAAATAATCTAGAAAAAATAAATGAAATATATAGAAAATATAATTATGAATCCTTATCAGATTTCGAAAGAGAATTAAACAATATAGAATCTGAAATAAAAAAATATAGTAACCTAAAACCAGAATTAATAAAAAATTATAAAGAAAAAACAAAAAAATATGAAGAAATTACAAATAAAATAAAAAAAATATATAAAAATATAAATAATTTAAAAATATTATTAAGTTCTTTACAAAGATACGTAGAAAAATTAAGAGAAAATTTATCAAAAAACTTATCTGTGGCATTTAAATACTATTTCAGAAAATTATATAGATATGATGATATAGTCGATGTAGGTATAGATTTAAGCAAAAATAGAAAGGGCGAAATGATCTTTGATATATATGTAATTAAAAAAATAGATAATAGAGAGATAAGGAAAACTATAAATGAAGCTGGACTAAGCGGTGGACAAATTAAAATATTAGATTTAGCACTAAGACTATCTATAGCATCTTTATTAAAATTGAATATTAATACACTATTATTAGATGAGCCTACAGAATCTTTAGATGAAAATAATAGAATATCTTTAGCAGAATTATTAGACAGTTTAAAAGATTACCAAATAATACTATGTACTCATGACGAACTATTCAAAGAAAAGATTGAAGGAGAATTATTTGAAATTAAAAGAAATAAATAAAGTTATTTAAAAAACTCTTTTATAGATTTTTGATTATTGATTCTCCTTAATGTACTCCAAGATTTTCTTATATAATTCTCTAGTAATTCATAGTTCTCTTTTATAGCGTTTATTGTTTTTTCATCTGCTGGATATCCAGATCCAAAATCTATCTTAGTTTTTTCTTTTATATTATCGATCTCCCTATCTCTTATAACTTTTGCAATTATAGATGCAGCAGAAACTACTTCATATTTTTTGTCTGCTTTTATATCTACGATAATCTCTATTTTATTATTTAGACTTTTTTCTATTAGTTCTTTTATTCTTTTAATATTTCTGCTAGGAGAATCTATATATACTTTATCCGGATTTAATTTACTTATTATTTTTACCATATTTTCGATCTCTAGATAGTTTAATTTCCTCTTGTAAACATAATAATCTATAATTTGAGGACTTATGGTTATATAATAGTAATCTTTAAATTTAGAAATTACTTCTTCAAATATTCTCTCTCTTTCCTTCCTACTTAGATCTTTTGAATCTCTAACTCCAATATCTTTTAGTATTGGTATATCCTGTTCGTTACACATAAATCCTGCAATTACCATAGGTCCTACAATAGGACCTCTTCCTGCTTCATCTATTCCCAATATTTTCATTTTTAGATTTCCAAACCCTAGGATATAAATCTTTTTTCATAAATACTCTTTCTACATCTACAGCAACACCTTGATTACTATTCATGATTTCTTCTGAAGACATTAATGCATGTCCGACTGCAACTAGTTCATTCTTTAAAGTAAATATTGCAACTAGATCTCCCTTTTTTATATTTGAATATAATTTAGATACACCCCTTACTGTCAAATTTGCTCCATAACAGATAGAATTTACTGCAGTATCTAATATCCATATTTTCTTAAGATGTTCAGCTGCAACTTCGGGTGGCAAAAATACTTTTCTTAAATATTTTTCATTATTTTCATTTCTCCAAAACCATAAAGAATCTACTATATCATGTAAATTAACTAATGGATATTTTTCAGAATCTTCTTTTAATTCTCCTACCCTAATCCTCCTTAATTGCTGCATATGTGCACCAACTCCCAAATATTTTCCTATGTCATCAATTAGTTTCCTAATATACACTCCCGCTTCAGTAGATACCTGTAATAGCCAATCTCGCCCATCATACTCCAATACTTTAATACAATATACTCTCTTTTTTCTTATTCTTTTTTTTACTGCTGATTTAAGTGGTGGCTTTTGTAATATTTCTCCTTCAAATTTCTTCAATGCTTCAAAAACTTTTTCTGGATCCACATTAGAATGTAAATGCATATATGCTATATATTCTTTTCCAGCATTTAGAAATAGGTTTAATACTTTTGTCGCCCTACTAATTCCTATAGGTAATACTCCAGTAACTTTCGGATCCAATGTACCTCCATGACCAACTTTTTTTCCTACAATATTTTTTATCCATGCGGATACTTGATGCGAAGTAGGTCCTTTTGGTTTATCTAGATTTATTATTGAATAATCTAACAAATAATCTACAGGTCTTTTAAAAGGATCATATCCATATCTAGGATCTGTTTCTTCTTCTCTTTTTACCAGTATTTCATATTTTTCCAATTCATATGGAAATTTGCAATATTCCAACATCTAAAATAATTTTACTAAGTATAGATAAAAATCTTTTTTATAAACAAATAATTATGATTAATAAAGATTATGTTGCTGAGATACTAAATATACCAAAATCCAAATTAGAAGAGCTTATAAAGAAGAAAATTGAAGAAAAATATAACTTAATAAATGAAGAAACTGCTATTTTGCTAATACTAAAAGACTTTGGAATAAATTTAGAAGATCTAATGAACATAAAAGTAAAAAGTTTAAGATCTGGTATGAAAATAAACTCTATAAAACTTAAAATAAATGAAATCTTGTTTAAAAGAGATGATATAATTATATTTGATGCTGGAGATGAAACTGGAATGATAAAAGTAATTATAAAAGACAAAAATTGGAAAATTAAAGAAAATATCTTAGCTAGTGGTAAATGTATATCTATAAGAAATGGTATTGTATTAAATAATAATTATTTAGCTATATTTGTAAATAATGTAAAACTTATAGATGAAATAAATGAAAATATAGACTTATATCCGTATAAAATTTCTCAAGTAATTGGTAAGGTAACAAAAATTACAGATCGATATATAAGAGTCATTACAGATAAATTTACTGTTATTTATTTAGATCCAGATAAGTATCAAGTTGAAAAAAATAAGAATTACATAATAAAGTTCTACAATAAAAAACCCATGGAATTAATAGAAATAAAAGAGTACAACATTTAGAAACCGACAATTCTAACTAATTTATCGATATCATAATAGTATAATTTAACTATTTCCCCTATTTTTCTATAGTCTCTTATTTTATTCTCAAATAAATAATCTATTACCTTCATTTTAAGTTTTAGATTTAATTCTAAATCTTCTTTGCTCCAATTCCTTAGTTTCATGATTTTATTCAATATTACACTACTTTTTGGTTTAAAAGAATCATTTGAAGGTTCCCAAACAAATGATTCTATTCTTTCTACATCATTTTTCTTCCTATTAAATCCAACAATTTCATAAATTTTATCAACTCTTCTTACATATTTTCCCTGATATTTCATTCTCTTTAAGAATACAACAGCATCTAGAACCTCTAATAAAGATGGGGGTAGACTTATTGGCGGAGAAAGTAGTCTATCTATTAAAGCTTCCATACTTTCTGCATGAATGGTTCCTAATCCAGCATGGCCAGTAGCCATAGCTTGGAATAGTATATAAGCCTCTTCTCCTCTCACCTCACCTACAATTATATAATCTGGTCTTTGCCTTAAGGCTGCTTTTAAAAGATCAAACATTGTTACTTCACCATATCTATTGGGACCGTACCCAGGCCTAGCAACCTCTTGTAACCAATTTGGGTGTGGTAATCTTAATTCTGCAGTATCTTCTATGGATACTATTTTCTTTTCTGGTTTTATAAACATAGATATTGCATTCAAAAAGGAAGTTTTACCAGTTGCTGTACCACCAGAAACTAAGAAAGATCTTCCTTCCTCGACTAATAACCATAAATATGCAGCTAGATATTCATCAACAGTACCATAAGCAAGTAAATCAGTTATAGTAAATGGATCTTCCGTAAATTTTCTTATTGTAAAAGAAGATCCTTTCCTAGAAATATCTTTTCCATAAGTTATCTGCAATCTTGATCCATCTGGAAGTGTTCCATCTAATAAAGGATTTGCAGCAGAAACTACCCTCCCAGATCTTATAGATAATTTCATTACAAAATCGTCTAATTCTTCTTCTGATGAAAATATGATATTTGTTTTTATTTCTCCGATTATTGGATTCCTATGGAATATAAATACAGGAATACCATATCCATTACACGATATATCTTCAATTAAAGGATCCCTCATTAAAGGATCTATTTTTCCATATCCAATACTATCTCTTATTACATAATATAATATAATGGGTAATCTATCTTGAGGAATATTTATTTTTTTATATTTTATAATGGATAAAATATTTTGAACTATGTTTTCTTTTATTTTTTCAAAATCTAACTTGATATATTCTACAGGTATTTCTAATCGTTTTATTAATTCTCCTATTAACATAGAAATAATATTCTTTTCTTCTTCACTTATTGGAGGTTCAATCACATTATATACTAATTCATTATTATTGGGATTCCATACTATATTAGCATAAGCAAAAACATATTCTACTCCCAATATTTTCATCTTTGTAACGGGATATTTCATAGAATCTACTCCAGAATTTTTTCCATAAATCTCTACAAAAAATTTTAATCTATCTTGTTCGCTTATTTTTCTTTTTTCAACGCTAGGTAGCTCTATTCCAACATTATTGAGTAAAACTCTTTTTTTGGTTTTTTTCTTCTTCGAATATTTTTTATCTACTTTATATTGAAAATTTGAGGCATAAGGATAACTAACATTTGGAACTCTAAGACTACTTAAATATATTTTATACTCTTTTTTCTTTTTAAGAACTTCTTCTCGTCTCTTTATTACGTCAAATAGTGTTTTAAAAAAATCTTCATCCATTTTTTATATAAAGTATTTGGATAATTATAAACTTTCAATAAATATTTATGGCAAAATATAATAACCAGGATTTTTATAAGGATTTGATATATTGATATAAATTAAAGAATATGGTTTATTAGAAACGCCATAGACTGGGATATAATATGGGTTTTTAGTTAGATTTACAGATTGTGCATATATATAGTATGATATTAATAAAGAATCTTTAAATGCATAAGTATGAAATCTATATTCACTCGCTGGAACACAATATAAAGAAACGGGATAATACAAATATGCATAGTAAACACAAAAAACATTATTATTATATAC
>DAIUEN010000001.1:0-35172 GCA_036845085.1 Candidatus Nanopusillus sp. | reverse complement strand
ATATGATGCTTCTAAATATATAAATAGTGTTAATGCATCAATTATATTAACAAATTTTGAATGGTCGGCTATAGCATATTATACTAAAGCAGATGTATATATTGCATATAATCCCAAATATTTAGTAGAAGCTGTTAATCCTCAATATTTATTATATTCACCAAACTGCGGAATTCCTTTTAAAATAAATATAGATAACATTAAATTAGAACATTCATATATAGATCCTTCGGGGTGTATATTGTATATATATAAAATCATCAAGTAGTCATATATTTTTCTAATGTTTCTAAATCTGTGAATCCTTTAAATAGATATTCTTTATCAGACTTAATTAATATAATGTAAGGCCATGTTGTAATATTATATTTTTCATTGTAATATTGTATAAAATAATTCTGATATGAACTATCAAAAGAATATATGTATAAATCATAATAATGTCTCAAATATAATGTTGTTAAAACTCCTCCTTGTTTATTACATTCTTCATAACAATAATCATTATTATAAAAATATAATATTAAAGTAAAATTGGATACGTTACAAGATTTAATATAATTATTCATCATAATAAAATGAAGATACTGTATATTAAAGTATTGTGATTTTATATGTTCAACACCTTCTTTATTATAAAATACATTTTCTGGGCTTTCTAAATATGTCAATTTCCTACCAACTATTGCGATTTTTTCTTTTAAATATCTTAAAAAATCTTCATATTCTTTTTCACACGTCATATTTTTAGATAAAGAAAATAAATATGCTGAAGTTACTAAAGAATCTATTTGATTTGTATCTTCAAATACTTTATTTAATATATGATTATATATAGAATATCCTATCATAACTCCAAGGGAAAAGGATAAAACAGAAAGTATTACTGCTAATTTTATTATAGATCTATTATCCATCATGTAATATTTCTTAATCTATTTATAAGACTATTTCTCCAGGTAATTCCACCCCATCTTAATTCAGATCCAAATATTTTATAATATAGTGAAGATAAAATAAATATTCCATTAAGATATAAAGAAAATAGTAAATAGATAAATATATAAAGTAAAACATTGGAAAATTTATGGTCTTTTTCATACCTTCTATATATTAAAATAAACAACAAAAACATAGAAAACATTAAGAAAGTAAATAAAAAAAGATAAAATTGCCTAATAATAGTAAATCTAATATCTTCTATAAATTTGGAAAAATCAGAAAGCATAAAAGATTTTACATATATGGTATATAAATCGAAATTTGATACATATAAAAACATAAAATGCTGGTAGAAATTATAAATAGACGCATATACAGCTACAACTAAAGCAACTGGTATTATAATTTTCAATAAAATTGCAATTCCCAAAGCAACTTCAGATAAAAATTCATTTTTTATTTTATTTCTATAATTTAAATAATTATCTATAAATCCTAAATACCATCTAACTCTTTGTTTGAATAAAGAT
The DNA here is from genome assembly GCA_036845085.1 of Candidatus Nanopusillus sp. GTDB lineage: Archaea > Nanobdellota > Nanobdellia > Nanobdellales > Nanobdellaceae > DAIUEN01. The sequence continues at coordinate 33,700 of DAIUEN010000001.1, read as the reverse complement.
TTAAAGGTCTTTGGAGTAATAGTATAAACAATTGCATTTGGACAATACTTTATTTTCAAATTATGTGCTCTAGCCCTTAAAGCAATTTCCATATCTTCAGTAATATTTTTTTCATCAAAATATCCTATTTTTTCAAATACTTCTCTCTTAAATATAGAAAATGGACCTGGTACTATATATATAGAATCTAGCTGATCTAATACTAACCTAGAAAAATTGTATATAGCATAGTCTACATATTGATATTTCCTTATAATTGTATCTACATCTTTTGTCTGTATAGATGGTACTACAATTGAAACATCCGGATCTATATAAAAATATTTTATCATTTCTATTAGGACATCTTTCTTTGGATAAGAATCTGCATCTAAAGTTACTATATATTCTCCAGTGCTTTTCTTTATCCCATAATTCAATGCTGAAGCTTTTCCACCATTTTCTTTTCTGAATACTTTAATGAAATTATATTTCCTTTCAAATTCTTTAGCTATATTATATGTATTATCCTTAGATCCGTCATCTACTACAATTATTTCCAATTTATCTTTTGGATAATTTAGTTCAGACAATCTTTCTAACGTATCAGATATATTATCTTCTTCATTATATGCTGGAACTATTATAGAAACCCTTGGATATTCCTTGATTTCTATATCTTCTATTTTCTTTTTATAATTTAAAATAAATATTAATGTATACATAGAAATTAGTAGCTGTATAAATATTATTACCAAAGTTATGTAAGAAAAAACTGTTATAATATTCATTACCTTTAAATTATTTTTTCTTTTATAAATATTTTATGGTTGTTGTAAAGTGGATCGGACATTCTTGCTTTTTGATAAAGGGAAATAAAGAAAAAATATTGATAGATCCATTTATAAAAGAAAACCCTGTAGCAAAGTATAGAGAAGAAGATTTACTAAATATAGACTTAATATTAGTTACTCATGGACATTTAGATCATCTCGGAGATACAATAGATATTGCTACAAAAAATAAATCGAAGGTTATATCAATATATGAAATAGCAGTATATTTATCTAAATTTGGAATAGATACTATTGGAATGAATTTCGGTGGGAAATATAAATATAAAGATGTAGAAATTTATCTATTTCCTGCGATTCATTCATCTTCAATAATAGATGATAGAGACAATATAATTTATTTAGGAAATCCAGGTAGTTTTGTAATAAAAATTGACAATAGAACTATATACCATGCAGGTGATACAATGGTCTTTAGTGATATGAAATTAATAAGAGATATAGTAGGAAAAATAGATCTTGCTTTATTACCTATAGGTGGATTATTCACTATGGACATAGAACAAGCAAAAATTGCTATAGAATTATTAAAACCATCAAAGGTTATTCCAATGCATTATAATACATTTAGCCTAATAAAAGCTAATCCACATGAATTAAAAGAAATAGTTAAAGATTCTGAAGTAATAGTATTACATCCTGGAGAACATATAGAAATATAAAAAACTATATTTTTAGATTATCTAAAAAAGCAAGCCTTTTAGGAATTGGAGGATGAGTAGCTAAGAACTCTTCTATTGGAGAATACTTTTCTTCTTTTATCTTATCTATTGTATCTTTATCTACTAATGGATTTGCTAATGCGTTTGTTAGTCCATATATAAATAAAGCTTTTGCTATATTTTGCCCATAAGATTCTTCTTCACTTTCTATTGGTTTTTCTTTGTAATGTAAATATAATCTAACTAATGCTGATTGCATACTTTCTTTACTTGTAGCCAAAGCTCCAGCATAGTCTGCATAATATTCTCTTAATCTACTAAATGCTAGTACTAATATTTGAATTATAAAAGATACTAGTATGGAAAAAATACCTAAAGCTAATAAAACAATATTTCTTTCTCTATCATTAGAACCTAATAGCAATGAATAACCTATATAAAATAATATTGAAGGTAATATACCAAATAATAACATTATAAGGTTATCTCTATGCATATGATGACCTATCTCATGTCCAATGACAGCTTTTAATTCTTCTTCACCCATTATTTCTTTTAAGCTACTAGTTACTGCTACATATTTACCAGATAATATATTACCAAAAGCAAATGCATTTGGAAAATCAACATCTGCTATAGCTCCTATAATTTTTCCTTTATATCCTAGTTTTTCCTTTATTTCATCTACATATTTCTGTATTTCTTCATCCTCTTTTACTCTATATATAAATTTTATCATATATGGGGATATTAAATAAGTTATAAGGTTCATTAAGACAACAAAAGCAATTAAACCAAATATAGATATTTGGGTTTCTGGAAATGCAAAATAAAATATTAGATAAATAACTAAAGAAAATGATCCTATTATTAATATAGACAATAATATCATAGATGTATACAATGTAAACTTTCCACTTAATTTTGCTGCTACTTTTGGAGCTATCGTTGAAGCTAATAGGAACATTAACGCATAACCAAGAATCATTAATCCTAAATAGATAGGATCAAAAAATAAAAATATCATTCTTTATAGTTATAAATCTTTGAAAACAAACCACCAATCATACATTTCTACTTCTTTCTTCTTTGCTTTTTCTTCTATTTCTTTCTTTTTTTCAATAGTTCTTGGAGGTGGTAGTATAACTTTATTTCCTACTAATGATGAAGATTTCCACTCTAATTTATCTACATTCCAATTTGCCGGTAATGCTACTTTGTACTTATCTGAGGTTTGTAATGCTAATACTAACCTATATATTTCTGTAATATTTCTACCAACTTCTATTGGATAATATATAATAGCTCTTATTACTCCATTAGGATCAACAACAAATACAGCCCTTACTGTAGATGTAGATCCATTTTCAGGCAACATTCCTAACAAGTCTGCTAATGTTCCAATGTGATCAGCAATTATTGGAAATGGAATATCCACTCCTAACTTCTCTTTTATCCATTCTATCCATTTTATATGCGAAAATGTTTGATCTATAGATAAACCTATTAATTCTACTCCTATTTCTTTAAATTTATTATACATCCTAGCAAACTCTACAAATTCTGTAGTACATACTGGAGTAAAATCTGCTGGATGGCTAAATAATATAAACCATTTTCCTTTGTAATGATCTGGTAGCTTTATCTTTCCATGAGTCGTTTCTACTTCTATTTCTGGAAATTTGCTTCCAATTCTTAAAGGTTCTTCATAAAATTCGGCGTCCATATAATAATTTTTTATATTACCTTTATAAAGATAACGTTCAGATTCGAAAAAATATTTAAAAAATAAAATAAAATTTTTATATTTAGCCAGAGCTGCCAAAATCTTTTTTAATTATTTGCATTTTTTCTTTTTCTTTTGCAACCCATAAAATTTAATTAATATTTGGATAATATAAACTTTTTTTATAATATAAATTTATGATAAAAATTTTTGATTACGAATTATATTCCGGATATATAATAGCTAGTGGTAAAATTTTGGCTTATTCTTTAAATGAAAATATTGATATATTGATAAAAAATCTGGAAAAAATTGCAAAATTTCATAGAATAAATGGAGATCTTATTTTTGATGAAAATATAGATAGATTTTTTATGGAAAAAATAGTTAAAATATTAAACAATAAAGAAAAATTTAACATAGAATTAAATATATATAGATATAAAGAAGTATATGAAAAAATATTAGAGATTCCTTATGGAGCAACTATTACCTATAAGCAGCTATATCATAAATTGAATAAAAAATATAGTATGATAGAAATATTAAATGCTATAAGAAATAATCCTTTTATAATTTTAATTCCATGCCATAGAATTGTTAAAGAAAATGATATATCTAATTATACACCATTAGGAAGAAAATTTAAAGAAAAATTATTGGAATATGAAAAAACTAAAAAATTTATTAATATATAACTTACCTTATTTTATCAAAGTTCTTCTCCACAATACTCCAGTCTAAATTATTAAAGAAAGCTTCTATATATCCTTTTCTGTTTACTCCATAATCTATAAAGTATGCATGTTCGAACATATCGATAGCCAATATTATCCTACTATTTTGAAACATATATGTATTTTGCTCATCTCCTATAGATATCATTAATCTTTCTAAATCATAAGACCATAATACCCAAGCCCAACCCCTAGCAGCCATAGCAGTAGCTTTCAATTCTTTTAAAAATCTATCGTAAGATCCAAAATCTTTTTCTATTTGATCCATTAATTTCCCCCCAGGCTTTCCACCATTTCCACCCAAATGTCCGAAATATATTTCATGATTTATAATTCCTCCATAAGACCTTGTCATTTCAACTTTTAGAGATCTTATTAAAGAATATGTTGGATTAGCTTTTTCTAATTCTTCATTAGATAATTCTTCTATTTTCTTCATAATTTCATTAAATTTAGCTACATATCCTTCATAAAGTTTTAAATGCTCTTCTACAGTCCTAGGAGAAATCCCATTCATTCTAAACAACTCTGGCTTTTCTTTTTTAAAATACATGGGCTTTCTCTCTATAAACACCATTAATATATAACATAGTTATATTTTTTAAAATTTGTCAAAATCTTTTTAGTATGAAGATAAAAGATTTCGAAGCAGAAAGCACTATGGGTAAAATTAATTTAAGTAATATATTAAAGGAGAAAGATTTTATAGTAATATACTTTTATCCAAAATCTTTTACTAGTGGTTGTACAAGAGAATTAAAGAGATTTGTAGAATTATATGAAGAATTTAAAAAATATAATACAGAAATAATAGGTGTATCTCATGATAATATAGAAACTCAGAAAAAATTTGCAGAAAAATATGGAGCAAAATTTCCCTTAATTGCCGATCCAGATCTAAAGATTATTAATTTATTTAATGCAAAAAGTGATAGAGGTAAAGGAGCTGCTAGAATAACATATATAATAAATAAAGATTTAGATATAGTTGATATATTAAAATCTTTGAAAAGTCCTGAAGAACATGCAGAAAGGGCACTAGAAAAGATAAAAGAACTAAATAATATTAAAAAATAGTTTCTATATTAAGTTTTTCAAGAATTTATTAAAAATTATAAAAATATATTTTGAAAAAATAAATAATTGGTTTTTATAGTCCCCTTAGTTCTTGAACTGCAATTCTTATGTCTTCTTCCTGTAAAGTCTTCCTCTTTGAGTGTTTCGCTAATTCTGCCGCCCTTCTAGCGATCTTCTGTGCAATTTCATATAGTACCTCTACCATTGCCAATTTTGCATCCTGTCCTACCCTGTCAGCACCTGCCTTTCTCAAGATTCTATATACTGGAGCTACTGGTAATGGAGTTTGCCTCTTTGCCATATATAATTATTGTATAATCATATATAAAAATTTTTCTATTTTGTCCTCGATGGAAGATCTTCATCATACTATTTGATCTCAACATAAACCAAAATATTATTCCGACATGAGGTCCTCTACCCCGTCATTTACAAAAAAGGTAGTTTCAAACTGAGTTACTACATATCCAGGATTTTCCAACAATACAGGGTATTCGTAAATAATTTTATTCTTCTTCAGATATTCAACAGCAAATTTAACATTAACTTTATTTCCATACTCTTTGTATAACCACCTATAACAAAATGGTAAGGTTTTGTATTTGTTGAACAACTCTTCCATAAATTTACGTATAGAAGGATCTCTTATCGGTTTTATATTAATAAATATGTATATAGTTGATGGTTCTCCATCTTTTACATAACCACTACCATTGGTGGCAAAAGGTTCTATTGCATATAAACCCCTAGAAAGTTTTATATCAGACCCATTATTATAGTTTGGTACATTTTCTCCAGCATGTAATATATACCTATCTATTCTATGTCCAGATAAATTATATATGGGGTTATATCCATAAGACTTTATTGTATTTTCTATTATACTACCAATTTTTCCCAAAGTCATATCTCTTCTTATATTCTTCCTAACATTTTCCAAAGCTTCTTTAGAAGCTTTTATCAGATTTTCATATTTATTATCATTTATTTCAACAGTATATGCTGTATCTATTATATAACCATCAAATTGTACACCAAAATCTACTTTTACTACATCTCCTTCTTTTAGTATACTTTTATCATCAAATGTTGGAGTATAATGTGCAGCAATATTATTTATAGAAATATTTACAGGAAATGCTGGAAGACCACCAAGATCAATTATTTTTTGCTCTATTTGCTCAGCTATATTCAAAAGGCTTTCTTCTGGCTTTAATAATTTTTCAGAAAAAATCCTAACTTTTTTTGCTATATTTGCGGCCTTTTTTATTTCTTCATACATTTCTTATCTTTTTTATAGAAGTTTCTCTTTCTAATATATTGTAAAATTCATTATTATAGTCTGAAACTTTAATTTCTAATATTTCTGGTATATTATAAAAATTTTTTTCACTCAAATAATCTTTTATTCTATCAAAAAGTTCTTTTCTAGTCCTTATTATTAACATCTCTTCTTCATATTCTTTTATATTTTCATTTTCTATTTTGTAGGTTTTTACTTCTTTAATGCTAATACTTACAGCATATCTCTTATTCAACAGCTCTTTAGAAATTGTCTCACCTTTGCCCTTAGGTACAAATGTTATTACAATTATCATAAAAATTCATAAAAAACATATTTTTATAATACTATCTCTTCTATGTAATTATATAGTTTTTTCCAATCAAGATATACTTTTTTCAATGTTAAATATTTAGCTTCAGCTGGAAATGGTTTTGGGTCTATTTTATAATCAAATACCAAGTCAATATATTGTATTGGATATAAACCATGTCCTACAGATATTAAAAATGTAATAATCCTTCTTATCATTTCGTATAGAAATCTATTACCTTCAATAATATTTATATAATAGTTATCTAATTTTTTTACTTCAAATTTAAATATTTTACATATCGGCTTATCACATTTTCCCTTACAAAAGTTATGAAAGCTTTTTTCTCCAATAAAACTTTTACTAGCTTCGAGATATAAATTAAAATCAAAATCTTTCTTTTCATAGTTTAAAATAATTTTTTTATCGTCTTTTATTAAATATCTTGGTTTATATACTTTATCAAATAAATTAACTGGTAATCTATATTCATACAATTTCCCAGTAGAAAATTTCCTTATATTTATATATCCAGTTAATCTATAAACATTTAATATTTTAATATTTTCCACATTAAATTTAGAAAAATCCAATTCTTTATCTGTAGAGATAACAAAATAATTTTCATCAGCATTAACACCCTTATCTGTCCTAGAAACAATAGAAATCTTAAAATTTTTTATATTAAAGAATCTTAATATTTCACCCAAAACTGTTTTTTGTTCTCTTTGTAAAACTACTCCATGAAATCCTTCTCCTATATAGCTTATTCTAACTAAATAATTATAAGACTTCATTATTTAATATTTCTAAAAACTCTTTTGCATTTTTATACATATATGAATTATTAAACATTACATAACTAGAGAATTTATTATATTTTAAAACTTTTTCTGCTATTTTCTTTAATTCTTCAGCACTATAATGGTATTTATATATTATTCTAGAATTTTCATATTTCCCATGTAATCTATAGTATTTTATATCACTATCATAAAATGGATCTTCATGACTTATATCTAATATTGGGATAAGATTAAATTCTTCACATAATCTTATTATATTTTCTTTTTTCCAACCCCTAAATTCAATAGCTATTCTATATTTTTTATTACCTATAGAATTAAAAAATTCATTAGCATTCTTTATATTTTCTTTATTATCTGTAAAACTATTTGGTAATTGCATTACTATTATCTTTGATTCTAATATTTTTGCTATTTCTTCTTGTATTTTCCAAAAATTAAAAATTTCTTCAGTATTCCTTAAATATCCAACTTTACCTTTTAAGTTAATATAATTTTCTATATTTGATTTTTTCCATGTAGGTGAATTTACATCGTGGGTTATTCCTTGAAATACTTTAAAAGTAAATTCAAAATCTTTAGGAGATTCTTCTTTTATTCTTTTTAACCATTCTAAATCCGGGATTTTGTAAAAAGTATTGTTTAATTCTATAACCTTAAATTCCGCGTAATATCTTTTTCTAGAAATAGGAAAACCACAAGTACCAACTTTTATCATGATTATTATATTATATACATAATTTTAAATCGGGCCCGGGGGGATTCGAACCCCCGACCTTCGGGTTAAGAGCCCGACGCTCTAAGGCCAGCTGAGCTACGGGCCCTTTTTATATAATTATTTATTGTTGATAAATTAAAAAGTTTAAATTGATATATACTATTCAAAAGATATTTCAAAATCTTTTATTTCATCTATATATTCTTTTAGTATAGACTTTAAATTATCGTTTGGTTTATAATCTTTTATTTTTATAATTATTTTTTTGTCATTTATAGAAACATCTATATCATTATAGCCTATTTTAAATAATAGATTTAATAGTCCTTTTATTTTTTCTTTTAGATCAGTTACTTCTCTATTTACTTTTATATAAAATATAGCATCCCTTCCAGCCAGAGGATGATTAAAATCAACTATCACTCTACCGCCACTCACGGCCCTAACAATTCCTATTTTCCCATCAATTTCAACTACTAAATTTGGTATTGGATTTATATTTCTAGATAAGAATTCAGATAATGGAACTATCATTACTAAAGAATCTAATCTATCTCCATAAGGTTTTTTAACTAAGAATTTATATATTTTTCCAACTTCTGCATCTTTTAAGTTATTTTCTATAGATTCAAATAAAAGATTTTTACCTATAGGTACAATTATAGGTTTATCCGTCTTTTCAAATAATCTATTATCGTCTGAATATATTTCATATTCTATTTCTAACCATCTCATGGAAGAATAAATAATAAAAAAGCTTAAATGTGTATTTATTAATCATCTTGGCTAAACCATAAAAATAAAATTAATAAAATTTATTTATACTTAAATTAAATGGTTGATGTGGGACAGAATACAAACATATTTGATAAAGAGTTGGAAGAGTTTTTATCTTTGACTGTAAAAAGGATAAAAGTTGTTGGATGTGGTGGAGGTGGAAGTAATACTATCAGCAGATTATATGAAATGAATGTTCAAGGTCCTGAATTAATAGCAATAAATACAGATGTTAGGCATCTTATAGTAACAAAGTCTCATAAAAAGATTTTAATAGGAAAACAACTAACAAAAGGTTTAGGAGCTGGAAAAGATCCAAAAGTTGGAGAAGAAGCTGCAAAAGAATCAGAGCAAGAAATAAAGAAAGTTTTAGAAGGAGCAGATGTCGTATTCGTAACCTGTGGTCTTGGTGGAGGAACTGGGGGTGGATCTGCCCCAATTGTTGCTGAAATTGCAAAGAAGATGGGAGCTATTGTTATTGCTGTATGTACATGGCCATTTAGTTCTGAAGGTAATAATATATGGGATAATGCTATATATTCTTTGGAGAGGTTAGAAAAAAATGTAGATTTACTAATAATTATACCAAATGATAAAATACTTCAATTATATCCAAATTTATCACTTGTACAAGCTTTTAAAGCTGCAGATAATTTATTAGCAAATGCCCTAAAAGAATTAACAGAACTACTTACAAAACCTGGATATATAAATGTAGACTTTGCAGATTTTAGAACAATAGTAAGTAATTCTGGATATGGTATATTTGGTATAGGAGAATCAAATTCTGAGAACAGAGTTGCAGAAGCTGTACAAAGAGCCTTAAATAATCCATTAATTGACATAGATATTGCAGGAGCTCAGGCAGCATTAATAAGGATTAGTGCATCTCCAGATATAACATCTCAAGATGTAGATAAAATATTGGAAAATATAAAAGCGGTATTAGATCCAAAAGCAAAGATAATACACGGTATATCCTTTGAAGAAGATAAGAAAAATTATGTGAGAGTGTCTGTAGTAATTACAAAATTGAAGTCAATACCATCTTTTGTATTAGGAATAAAAAAGGAAGCAGAATTACCAAAAGAGGAAAAAGGAAAATTAGAGAGCGAACTTGGAATAGAAGTTATTTAGAACTTTTTTCTACAACTTTTACATTATTAATAGGTATCGATATATTTAGAGGAACTGGTACATCGAGTAATTCTACTAATAACTCTTGTTTCTTATTATCTATTTTTACAACCTTTGCCCTAGCGCCTTTGAACCCACCAACGATTATTTCTACAATATCTCCAACATTTACTTCTATTTTTTCTTCTTCAAAGTATCTTTTTAATTCATCTATAGGAATTTCTTCAGGTAGTACTCTTTTAGCATATCTTATACCCAATATGGCCCTTTGAACTTCTAAGTTATTTGGTGCTTCAACAAATACAAATCCTTTTAATTGAGGTATTGCCATAACTGAATATAATTCCAATTTTGATCTTTTAGCAACATTATATATAATATCTGCAACATACTCTTCTTTTCCAGCTGTTACAACTACGGCATATATTGGCATAATAAACTACTAAATTGTAAGTTTATAAATATTAATACTGCAAAAGCAACAATTGATACTAAAGCGAAAAACAAGATAGTAATATATACTATTTTCTTTACTTCCTCCCATTTAGGTTTTGAAGCTATATCATATATATCTTTAAGTCTTTTTATAGATTCTATAAAATTACCCATATTCCAAAGTTTTTAAAATATATTTATAAAATTTGAAAAAATGGGCACAGAAGTAATAGAACTATTAGTAGAAGGTGGAAATGCTAAAGCAGGTCCTACAATAGCACCAAGACTAAGTCAACTAAAACTGAATGTGGGAGAAGTTATTAATAAAATAAATGAAGCTACAAAAGATTTTAAAGGAATGCAGGTTCCAGTAAAAATAATAATAGATACAGATACAAAAAAATATACTATAGAAGTAGGTTTACCTCCAACATCTTCTTTATTAAAAAAAGAAGCTGGGATAGAAACTGCTGCCCATTCTGCTGGTAAAGAAGTTGTAGGAAATGTTTCTTTACAACAAGTAATCAAAATTGCAAAAATGAAAATTAAAGATACGAATACTTCAAATTTAAAAAACGCAGTAAAAATGGTATTAGGAACTGCATTGTCTATGGGTATAACAGTAGATAATAGAAATCCAAAAGAAATTATTAAAGAAATAGATGAAGGTAAATACGATCGCCTATTAAAAGAGTAGCTTTTTAAAAATAATCTATACTTAACAAACAATGGACCGTATTGTCATAGAAAGACTATTAAAAGAATCTAAAAAAAGAAAATTTACACAAACAGTTGAATTAATAATAAATCTAAAAAAAACATATGATCTAAAGAAAAATGAAAACAAATTTTTAGAATATATAGAACTGCCAAAAGGTAGAGGAAAGAAAAATACAATTGCAGCAATAGTTGGTCCAGAATTAGAAAAACTAGCTAGAGATGTATTCGATTATGTAATAACAAAAGATGAATTAAAAGATATAGGGCAAAACAAGAGAAAAGCTAAAGAAATAGCAAAAAAATATTATATTTTTGTTGCACAGGCATCAACTATGATAGATTTAGGTAAGTATATGGGTAAATATCTAAGCACTAGAGGAAAAATGCCAAATCCCAAATATGGTATGGTATTCCCAGATAATTTTACAAAAGATCAATTGAAATCTTTATATGATAAATTACAGAAATATGTTAGAGTAGAAGTAAAAAAGCATATTACATTTGGTATTCCAATTGGTACAGAAAAAATGAAAGTAGAGGATCTATTAGAAAACGCCAATTATGCATTAAATTATATAATAAATAGACTACCTGATGGAAAAAATGCAATAAGGAGTGTTTATATAAAGCTTACAATGAGCCAAGCTTACAGAATATTATAAATAAAATGGTTTCACAACAAAAAATAATGTATGTAAATAATTTGTATGATATAATATCAAAAAGTAAAGTGATAGCAATAGCAAATGTAATGGATGTTCCAACATCTGCACTTCAAATAATAAGAAAAAAATTAAAAGAGCAAGGATTCTTTATAAAAGTTGTAAAAAAGAGTTTATTAATAAAAACTCTAGAAAAAACAAATAATGAAAAATTGAAAGAGATGATAAAAGAATTAGAGAATAACAAAAGAATTACTGTAGCATTATTGATACCTAAAGATAATATAAATCCTTTTTTATTAAAAAAGATATTAGATGAAAATAAAAGTTATAGATCTGCAAGAGTTGGAGATGTATTAGATCAAGATGTTGTAATAAAGGCAGGTCCTACTAATTTTACCCCTGGTCCTATATTAACAGAATTGAAAAAGTTTAATATAAAAACTAAAGTAGAAGGAGGAAAAATTGTTATTGCTGAAGATCATGTAGTCGCTAAAAAAGGAGATAAAGTTGACGAATCCTTGGCATCTTTATTACAAAAATTCAATATACAACCGATAGAAGTAAAATTAAGATTAGTACTAGTTTATGACGGAAATGTACTTTACAACCAAGATATATTAAATATACCATTAGAGAAATATGTAGAAGATCTAAGAGAAGCATTTAGAAGATCTATAGTATTATCAGTAAAAGCTGGTATACCTACTAAAGAAAATATGTCATTGCTATTAAAAGAAACGTACCAGAATGCTATAAAGTTATCGCTACACACAGGTATACCTACTAAAGAAAATATAGAATTATTGCTGAAAATTGCAAATAATAGGGCATTGGCGCTAAAAGAAAAGCTAAATCTATAATATGATCATTTTTTGGTAGATAATTCTTAAGTAACTTTTATAAAATTTTCTATACTATATAATGTAATGCCAAATAAATATACTTATTCGCTAACAGAAGCTAGAACTATAAAAGTCTTAGATGATATATTAAAGTCATTTGATGATGATAAAAAACCAATACTAATGGGCGGAATGGCTGTAGCGGTATATTTAATAGATGCAGGACTTGATGTTATAAAATATAGAAAAACAGAGGATATTGACTTATTGGCAAAAGAAAAAGATATAATATATATTAAATCTATAGTATATAGAATTAATGACATAAAGAAAATAATAGAACGTAAAATTTTTGGAAAAGATGGTATAGAAATAATTTACGAAAATGGTCCTAAAGTAAGTATATTATTTAGTAATGAAGAAATACCATACGAAGACTTAGAAATAAAAATTGGAAAAAGAAAAATCAAAGTGAGGGTTGCTAGATTAGAATGGCTATTAGTTGATAAAATATTTACATATTTAAATAGAAAAGAAGAAAAAGATCTGATGGATGTATTTACATTACTTACTTTAGCAATGAAACATGGAATTAATGAAGAATTATTATCAAACATATTTGAAAAATATTCTAATAAATATAAAAAACATGCTAAAACTGCTAAAGAATATATTTGCGGGTTATTTAATTATCTGAGTAGCCGTATTCATCACTCTTCAGCTTCAAGCCAACATCTTCATTTTTGTTCCCCACATGGAGGAACTAGTTCATATTATCCCTAGTGCATGGCATGTGGGGATAATATATTCTATTTAGAGAAAAATATAAATATTCTAAAGTATTCCATTATAACAATGGATAATATCTTAGATCAATACAAAGTATGGTTAGAACTTCAGGGTAAATCAAAAAATACAATAAAAACATATTCTATTGTAATAAAAAAGCTTTTAGATTTCCTAAAAAATGAGCTAAAAGCAAACGAAATAGATATGTACGTATTACAAACATATATGAACAGAAATTTGATATTCAAATTTCTTGCAAATATAAAAGTAAACAAAAACCTAGATTATAATTCTTTAAGATTATACGTCAGAGCTATATCTTCTTTTTTAAAATTTTTAGATAATGAGCAATTAGCAAAACAAATAAAAGCACCAAAAGTTGATAAAAAATTGCCTAAATTTATAACTTTAGAAGAATTTAATAGATTATTAGAAGCTGTAGATAATAAAAGAGATAGATTAATTATAAAGTTTTTATTTTATACCGGAGTCCGAGTAAGCGAATTAGTCAATATAAAAAAGAGTGATATAATCTGGACTGATGGTTTTGTAAAGATATATGGAAAAGGTGGAAAAGAAAGAATTGTTCCAATACCAAGCTTTCTATTAAATGAATTAAGAGAATATATTAAAGAAACTAATAGTGATAGAATATTTCCGCTATCAACTAGACAAGTAGAAAGAATAATAAAAAACGCTACCATTAAAGCTGGTATAAATAAAAAAGTAACTCCACACGTTCTTAGACATTCTTTAGCTACAACTTTACTGTCAAAAGGTGTTGATATTAGATTTATACAAGAATTATTGGGTCACTCATCATTGAGTATTACACAGGTATATACTCATGTTGTCCCAACACAACTAAAAGATATATACAAAAAAGTATTTGAATAATAGAAAATAATCTTTTATCTAGATGAAGAAGCTAATTTCTCTAACTCTAACTTCTTTTGAATTGCAAAAGATTCTACAGAATTCTTATAAGCTAAGATTATTTCCTTAGCTAATGCACTAGCCATATCGGATTTGTTCCTAGATTTATGATATGCTCCAATCACAATATGTCTAATTGCTAAATCAACTCTTCTTAATGGAGATATATCAACTGCTTTTGGATATCTAGCACCACCCATTTCTATGGTAGTAATCTCTTCTCTTGGAGCAGCATTTTCTATGGCTTTTGTTAATACCCTTATAGGATTCTCCTTTAGTTCTTTTTCTATAATTTCAAATGCTTTAACAACAATTAGTAAATTTTTATAATACTTTCCAGTTGCCCTATAAGATGTAAATTTATGTTTTTTACCAAGATGTCCAGGTGTCATTAACTTACCAATTAATCTTTCTATTATTGGAATATTAATTCTACCAAATTTCTTCTTTTGAAATCTTCCAGCTGTCCTAGGTAAAATATACGGTCTTAGATTCATTACTCTCCTTAATGTTTCATCTTCTACATCTATCTCATATTTCCATCTTCCAAGGAATTTTAATTCATCTATATTATTCATTTAAAAAAATATTAAGAAAAAGGTTAAAAAACTAATATATAGATTTTATTGCCTTTATAACAAAAGGTACCAATGCTATTACTAATATCAAAACAAAGGCCCAGGCAAATATATTTATTGTTGATTGTGAAATTGCATTATATCCTAAGGTTAAAACGGATAAAGCTGAAAGTATAAAGATTCCAAATAGGAAATATTCTAAGAATGGTTTTATTTCTTCAAATGACTTTGTATTCGATACTTTTTCCATAACAAATTCTATAATTGCCCATCCTATTGACAATACTACAAATGCTCCCAATATGTATCCAAATATTTCTGCATCATCAAGGTTTAATGCACTTAATGAAGATACAGAAACAACATATACTAAACCTATGAATAGCAATAATCTTAGTAGTGATGCTACATCTTCTCTATATGGAGAAACCATCCTATATATGTACCAGCTAAAGAATAGTGCAAAGAATGTACCTACAAATATTAGAAATATTACTCCAGTAACTCCAAATATTGTAGCAGCTGCAGCTAAAGTTACTTCAATATATGGAGTCAATATCGTATAATAATCTAAAGATACTATACTCATTAAATTGTTAAATGCCCAAGTAAAAGACAATACTCCAAATAATACACTTAATATTACAGATACCGTTGTTGAAAAATCTACTGGTCTCTTTGTTCCTAATTCTTCATAAAACTTATTATAGTATGGTTCTATTAATCTATCTAATACTCTATCTAATACTCTATATGCTACAAATCCTACTATCAATGCTACTACTAATGATACTACCAAAAATCCAAAATAATACACAAAGGCCATGATAGTATCGCTAAAGACCATTTTATAATTTAGTAAAGAAATTTTATATATTTAATTACAAAATTTATTTACTGAAAAATAACAAATAAAAATTTCTACCTCCTTGCTTTTTCTATTTTTCCAGTTCTTAAAAGCTCTAGTGGTTGACCATTAACTAATACAACTTTATACCTTACTCCAGGAATAGAACCAATAGCCCTACCTTTAGGACCACCTATGTATACTAGTAAAACTTCGTCGTGTTCATCTATATACTTTATTGCCTTATCTCCTGGTGCAAATGCAGTAACAACTTTTCCATTCTTCTTTAGCTGCACTCTCACACATTTTATCATACCAGAATATGGCTGCCTTTTTTCTATCTGAACTTTCTCTAATACTATTCCAGAAGCCATTGGCGCGCCTCCAAATGGATCATATTTTTCCTTCAATCTCAGTATTCTCCTTTTCCACTCTTTTTTAGCCCATCTAAATTTTTTTCTCTTTTCAATTAGTTTTTTAGCAGCAAACAAACCATTACCCATTTTTTAATATAGAAATAACAGATATTTTAAAAGGCTTTTTCAATATAATCCCTATTTCTTCATTGGTATAATTTAGTTCCTCTACTTCAAAATTACCTAGCTTTGAATAGTATAATATATCTCTCTTAATTTCTTCAGGAGCATTTTTTGCTAAAAATACTTTTTCAACTTTTCCATTTTTAATCATTTTTATAGTCATATTTGTTCCTAATATTACTCTATTTTTCTCCATATTAATCATTCTTTTTATATCATCAAACGAGACCATTTTTAGGTATATTTATGAAACTTTTTTATTCATTTCTCCTTTATAATATATGTCATATAGACCAGTACCAAGCGGAATAACTTGGTTCATTATTAAGTTATCTATCGATGAACTAACAGGATCTTCTTCCCCTCTTAAAGCAGCAGTCATTAATATCCTAATAGGTACTTCAAATGATGCTTTAGATAATGTCGATGCCTTTTCAGATTGTAGACCATATCTATTGATACCGAGATATTCTCCATGCCAGGTTAAAACATCTGCTAATAATGCGAAATGTCTTGGATCTACTTTAAAACCTTGTTCAGCATATAATTTTACTAGCTCTCTAAATATAGCCTCCCTAGCTGCTTCTATACCAAAAACTTTTTCTATTTCTTTTATATCATTAGTATATATCTTTCTATAATCTATTTCTGGTATTTTCATTAGTTCCATTAAATTAGAACCAGATGCGTATATAACATATTCTTCATCCTCCCTTTTTATAGTAACATCTTTAATTCCAGGTATACCTTTTATGTGTATTTTCTTTATGTTGTTTTTAAGCAAATACAAATCCTTTGATTTTATTTTTTCAGCAAATATGACTATATTTCCTCCTTCTAGCTCTACTTTATATTTTTTTAATTTCTTTTTTAATATGTTATAAACTTCTTCCTCGCTTAGATTATTTTTTTCTAATTTTTTTTCATCCAATGATATAATTATCTTATTTTCGAATATATCCAAAGCTATTTCAGAAGTTAAATCTTCCAAAACAACTTCTTTAATTCTCAAAGCAACTTCATATGCTTTTTGATAATCTTTTTTATATTCTTCTATTAAATATATTTTAGTAACCTTATTTTTTACTTTTTTTCTTGCATCAGCTATTTCTAACAATCTTGGCAAACCCAAAGAAGCTTTAGATTCAAAACCACCACCAACAAAGTGGAATGACTTTAGTATCATCTGAGTAGTTGGCTCTGCAATAGATTGAGATGCAATAATCCCCACAGGTTCACCAGGATCTATTAAAAATTTTTTATAGAAATTTATAAATTCTTCTTCTATTTCTCTTTGCTTTTCTTCTGGTAAATCTTTAATTTTTTCTCTTAGTTCTTCTAGTAGTTTTTTTGGTATCTCCATCCTTCTTCTTATTTTCAGAATACATTTTTAAAGCCTTTTCGATAAACATGTTAATATCAATTTTTCCAGATGGTGTTTTATGTACTGCAATACCATCATCCCCATATAAAAATTGTACTATTCTGCCAAAATTATCTTTTACAACCAAATTAGAACTTACATATAATTCATATAAACTATGAGATAATCTTCTATAGAAATATCCAGATTGTCCCGTTCTTATAGCAGTATCCATTAAAGAATCTCTTCCGGTAAGTGAGTGATAAAACATCTCCCAAGATTTTAAACCATCTAAGAATGATGAAACAACCCAACCATAATAAAGAGGATGGTATAATCCCTTTGGAAATATAGATAGATTCCTATCATTATATCCAAATTCTATGAATTTCCCTCTAAATACTTGAAAACCTAGAGATCCCACCATTTTTGTTATATTTGTCCAGTCTCCTCTTGCTCCTGTAATAGACATTACGTAAGTTCCGGTATCTTTTTTCATATATTTCATTAATACCTTCTGTATTTGTGTTAAAGATCCTGATATTTCATGAATTGTCATTAATTGATATGTTTCCTTTAATGTTTTGCCAGGTATTCTTTCTAATTTTTCTTCTTTGAAGTCATCATATATCTTTTCTATCTTCTTCATCGTTTCTTCTATTATGTTATTTATCTCTAATTTGGCTTCTTCAGGTAAATCTAGATCTGAAATACTCATAGTAATTCCCAATATATACTGATAATAAACCCCTAGTAAAAAATATGAGTTAATTAAATCGGAAGCAATATCTTTTCCATAATTTACATATACATAAGCAAATAATTTTCCTTTTTCTGCTTTTACTAAAGAAGAATCTAGATATCCGTCAACAATAACTCCATTTTCTATTGTAATTTTATCATCTTTATAGTTTAAATCATCCGGTAAAAATACTGATGCTATTTCATATCCAGTCAAATAATCTCTATTTTCTTCTCTTGCTTTTTTAATGAATCTTATTAATTTATTTATATATACCTCTTTATTTCCAGACCAATATACTAATTGCATTGCAATATCTATTGGTATTTCTGGATTGTCTTTTGTCAATAAGTATAAACCAGTAATTGCTTCCTGAATTGCTCCAACCATAAATTCTCCGTGTTTTATAGATATTACATGATTAGATGCTTCTAGTAATAACACTGCTTCAGCTCTAGCCTCTTCACTTTGAGGTACAAATATATTCATTTCATCTCCATCAAAATCTGCATTATATGGTTTAACAATTGCGGGGTGTAATCTAAATGTATCGCCAGGAAGAACCTTAACATAATGTCCTTGCATAGATAATCTGTGTAAAGATGGATACCTTAAGAATAACACAATATCTCCATCTAATATATGCCTTTCAACAATCCATCCAGGTTCTAATTGAGACGCAAGTGTTTCTTTATTTTCTTCAGTTATAACCCTCCTTTTACCATCAGGAGCAATAACATAATTCGCCCCAGGATACTTATTAGGACCATTAAGTACATATTCTTTTAATTTATCTATATTATATTCTGTAACTCTTTCAGGAATTGTTAAAGACATTACAACTTTAATAGGAACTCCAACTTCGTTATATTTTATTTTTACATCTGGGGATATAACAGCTCTTGCACTATAATTTGTTCTCTTTCCAAGTAAATTATATCTTATTCTACCTTCTTTACCAACTATTCTCTCTACAAGAGATTTTATTGGCTTCCCAGATCTATGAATTGCTACTGGTAAACCAGCAACATTATTGTGGAAATATGTAGAAATATGATATTGCAGCAGATCATATAATTCTCTAATTACTGTCTGAGGAGCTCCGGTTGTTATAGCTTCCTTTAATCTTTGGTTTGATCTAACTATATCTACAAGCTTATGAGTAAGATCATCTTCAGATCTTTCTCCAGTTTCTAATATTATAGACTGTCTAATTGTAACTGGAGGTATTGGTAAAACGGTCAATATCGTCCATTCAGGTCTAGCATAAACTGGATGAAATCCTAAAACGAAAGCATCTCTGTCAGGTATTTTCTCAAATATAGCCCTTATTTCCGTAGGAAATATTCTTCTTTCTCCGTCTTGTGTCTTAATGTAAAATATATATGGCTTTCTGAATTCTATCTTTTGATTTTCAAATCCACAGTGCGGACATTTCAATCTTTTTTTTGCCTTATAATAGACATATTTTCTTAAAAATTTATCTAATAGCCTCCAGTTCCTATTTCTTCTATATTTTTCAATTTTTTTCTCTGCAAAATCAATTTCCTCTTCGGTCAATTTAACCCTACCACAATTTGTACATACTGCATTAACAAGTTCTTTAATTATTGGAATAAATTCTATATGAAATACCGGCCTTGCTAACTCTAAATGGCCAAAATGACCAGGACATTTACCAACACTCTTCCCGCAGGTTTCACATACAAGACCAGGATCTACAACACCAAGTCTTAAATCCATTAAACCACCTCTCACTGGCATTCCTTCTTCGTCATATAGTTCTGGAACAATAATTTTAGCTACAGACATTTTTCTAATCGCGTCAGGACTCAATAATGAATATTGTATGAATCCTATTCTTTTAGGAAAAATCTCGTTCATCATTTTTCAAATTTATACTTTAGTTTAAGTCTTGGCCATATACCTAAAGACATCAATTCTCTAATTAGAACAAAAAAGGCATAAGATGTTTTAATTTTTGATATTTTTTCTGTTTCATTACATACTGGACAGTAAACTCTATTTCTAGCTTTATCTTCAACAGCTATGGAACCACAAGTTTCACATACATGTATAACCCAGTCATCAGAGGAGAATTTTTCTCTTAATAAAATGGAAGCTCCGTGACCTGCTAAAACAAGATTTTCCATTTCTCCCAACCTAAGACCACCACCTTTAGATTTTCCTTCAGTAGGTTGTTTCGTTAACAAAGTAACAGGTCCTATTGCTCTAACTTGTAATTTGTTTTTACTCATATGTTTCAATCTCATGTAATATAAGCTTCCAATATATATTTTAACTTTAAATTCATCACCTGTCCAAGGATTATACATTGTTTCTGTTCCATCTTCTCTAAAACCTAATCTTAGTAACTCTTTTCTTAAGTCTTCCTCTTTTTCACCAAACCAAGGAGTACCATCAACACATCTTCCACTTAAAGCTCCCACTTTTCCAGCAAGCAATTCTAGTAACAATCCCACCGTTTCTCTAGAAGGAATACCAAAAGGTGAAAAAATTATATCCGGTTTTATTCCAGAAGCTGTCCATGGCATATCTGATTCATCTACAATCATACCAACAACACCTTTCTGTCCATGCCTGACAGCAAATTTATCACCTAAAACAGGAATTCTTAAACTTCTCAATCTAACTTTTATTAATAAATTTCCATCTCCAGATTCGGTTAAAATTACAGAATCTACATAACCTTCATGTCCATATTCAACAGCTAAAGAAGTATCCCTTTTTCCAAGAGAACCAGTTAAACTTTCAGATACCAATCCACTAAATCTTGGAGGAGAAACCCTTCCTACAAGTACATCACCTTCTTTAACATAAGACTCTAATGCAACAATTCCATCATCTTCTAAATATTTGTATTTATCTCTTCCTCTATATAAATAAACATCTGGTTCTGGTATAGTTATATCATCTTGTAGTCCACTAGGATATTTCAATGCTTCTAATTCATATGATCTAAAATATACAGATCTAAATAACCCTCTTTCTACAGAGGCTCTATTAAGAATAATAGCATCCTCTATATTATAACCCTCTTGAGTCATTACCGCAACAATGACATTTTGTCCTATAGCATCTTGTTCTTTGAAAATTTCATGAGAAAAAGTTCTAACAATTGGAGTTTGAGGATAATATGCAACAGATATATCAGTATCAAATCTAATGGGGTAGTTTAAAGAATAAATAGCATGAGACTGTTTCATAGGCCTTATTCCCCTATTTAATCTAGCAGATTGATTATGATTCGAAAACGGAGCTAAAGAAGTTATAATACCGAATATAACCAAAGGAGATAATTCCAGATGCGTTGTATTTTCATTTATATCTTTCTCTTCCAAAGCAACAACAGCATTTTCTTCTTCCAAAGGATCTAAGTACTCTATAATTCCTTGTTCTTCTAAATCTTTCCATCTAATCT
Organism: Candidatus Nanopusillus sp.; assembly: GCA_036845085.1. Taxonomy (GTDB): domain Archaea; phylum Nanobdellota; class Nanobdellia; order Nanobdellales; family Nanobdellaceae; genus DAIUEN01. Next base: position 11,734 of record DAIUEN010000001.1, on the reverse strand, counting down.
CACCTTTTTTCAATTTTTCTATATGTTCCTCAGTTAATAGAGGTTTTCCGTTTTTTACAACAATTAAGGGTCTCAGTAATCTACCTTTTCTAGCAGAAATATGAACTGTATTGGTTTTTTCGTCATATCCTATATTGATAAAATATGGAATAACACCTTTTCTTCTACTTTCTTTAAATTTCTCAATAAACTCTAACGGATTATCTACATATCCTATAAAGATATCATCTAGATAAACTTCGGAAGACATTTTTAATTATTTCTAGAAAAGTTTTTATTTTTAACTGATTTCAATCCAAGCTTTTCTAGTTGTGAAATAAAATTATTAATATCTATCTCTTCAAAACTTATCTTAGCAAACAAAGTTAAATTTTTTCTTAATCCAGTCTCTTTACCTTCTGGCGTCTCGATCATATCCAATCTTCCCCAATGGGTACCATGAACCATTCTAGCTTCATATAGCTCAGCTTCACCTTCTATAGAGGACCAAACTCTAGTAAGATGAGAAAGAACAGACAACCTATTTGTTCTATCTAATTGTTGTGAAACTCCTACTCTATTTCTAGTCCATTTACCAGTAGCAAATGCTGATTGGAATCTATCTGTAAAAACTTTTGCTCTAAATATAGAAGTATAAGATGGTATTTTACCCCTTCTAGCCAATCTATCATATTGAGACATTGCATCTTGTACGAATGTCTTTAAAACTACTCTAAATAAATCCCTAATTAAATCTCCGGGTGTCCTTACTACTTTATTCTTTAGGTGATCTTTAACATCTTCTCCTATAATACCATGAGCTAACAGTAATATTTTTCTAGCATATTTTGTTAATATATATGCTTTAAACATTCTATCATTAGGAGATGTCCCTACATGAGGTAATAATTTTGTATCAATAATTCCATATAATTTTTCTCTTTTAACTTCGAAAGAACCAGTCAATCTTAACTTATCTGCTAGATATTTTATAACATCATCTTGTGTTTGAAGATCTTGATATTCTAATAAGTTAATATATGTTTCCTCAAAATTATCATCTTCATTAATAAAACTATATATTTCATCATCTCTATCCATACCTAAAACTTTAAGTAGAGGAATTAGAGGAATTCTCTTGTATTTTTCAAATGATACATATAAAAGACTATCTTTTGTCATTTCTATGTTATGTGGATATTGAACTACCAAAGATTCAGATAATAAAAATCCTTTGTACTTAACTACCCCACCACTTTCTTCTTGAACAAAAAATTTATCTGTAGATAACTCTTCAGAAAGAACTAAGACTTTTTCGCTACCATTTATTATAAAATATCCGCCAAAGTCATATGGATCTTCGCCAATTTTTATTAATTCTTCTGGGGATAATCCATAAGTATTACAATATTTTGATCTAACCATTATAGGAAGCTTTCCTATACTTATTTGGTATTTATTCTTGAAACTTTCATTCTCATATACAGAAAATTCCATGAAAACAGTACCACTATAAGTTATATTTCTTATCCTAGCTTCATTTGGGTATATAATTCTAATAATACCTTCTTTTTCCATAAAATCTGCTTTGCTTAACCACAATCTCTCTATTTTGAATTTCAAATCGTGGAGTCCTTGCGGTAACACTCTCGGAGAAAAAAATCCCATTGCCCTTCCGACTTTTGTCATTTCATGATCTACAAAATAGTTAAAAGATTCAATATTGCTTTCAATAACCCCCTTATCTTCTAAATATTTATACAACAAAATATATTTATCTCTTATATCTCCCGCCACTTTAGAGATATTTACTAAATATATTTATAAGACTAATCTTCTTTTACAACTCTATAATATATACTTTCTCCAGAAATTTGGGAAGGTCTTATTATCTTTATTATATCTCCAGGTTTTGCTCCTAGTTTCTTTATTGCAGGATCGCTAGCCTTTATTTTTGGCAAATACATCATATAGTTTTTCTCATTTAAACCCAATTTATTCAATAACTCTTTCTTTTCTTCTTCATTTAGTAATATATGTTTTGGAACTAAGAAATGTTCTGAAATATCAATTTCTTCTGGCTTTCTAACAGGTTTTACAACTTTTTTCTCGTATTTTTCTTTATCTTTTTTAGATTTTTTCTTAGAAGATACCATTATACTATTGAGTTAAAAAAATTTTTATGACTAATTTTTCTATAAAAATTATGGCAAATATTACAATTTTAATTGGAAGTTATTATGATGGAGATTATAGAATTAGAAGATTAAAGGAAGAAATAGCAAACTTCAAAAATATAAAAATAATAGAATTAAAATCTAGAATAACATATCCTTTTAACGAAGATATACTTAAAGATGATATCTACTATTTTTTTGTAGGCGCATCAACAAAATATGATACAAATTTTTTAGCGAAATATTTAGATGAAAATGGAAAAATCATAATAAATGGCATATATAAAAAGTACAGACTAATAGATAAAACTTTGATGTATGATAGCGTTAATAAAATTGTAAATATACCAAAATTTATCAAGATATATTCTATGAATAATTTACATCTTATAGAAAAATATATTGGTTATCCATTAGTAATAAAACATTCTCTAAGACATAGAGGAGAATTTGTATATTTAATTAATAATAGAGAAGAATTAAAAGATTTCTTCATGAATAATCCAGAAAATATAAGAAAGCTTCCATTTTTAATTTTCCAGAAATATATACCATATGAAAAAGATGTAAGAATAATATTCATAGGGGAACCATATGGGGGTATGCAAAGAATAAATCAAGGAACATTTAAAGCTAATATAAGCCAGGGCGGATATGGAAAACCATTTGAACTAAATGAAGAATTAAAAGAAATATGTTATAAAATCTCTGAAAAACTTGATTTACAAATATTTGCCTTCGACATATTAATAAAAGATAATGAGTATTATGTAATAGACATACATCACATATTTCAATTTGAAGGTTTTGAAAAATATGTTGGTAAAAATGTAATGAGAGATATATTGAAATATTTAAATGGAATTCGTAATTAAGGTTTATGGACATAAAAATATAAGAGCAACACACAAATCTACCTTAGAAATTACTAAAGACAACTATTTAACAAAAAGAGGAGACTGTATAATAGGAATAAAGGCCTCCCATTCTGCAAGTGATTTACCAAATGATTTAAAAGAATATTTACTAAATGGAAACAAAATAGAAATAATAATAAAAGTTGACGACATTATAGACAAATTTTACGCATACGGCCATAAAAATTTAATTTTTTCAGATAAAAATAGTATTGTAATAAGAAAAAGCACTTACATAGATAGTAGAACTATAGCAATCAATTCAGAAAAATCAGCTATTGATATAGAAAGAAAAGTAATTGAAAAAATAAGAGAAGAAAAAGAATTTTCTTTTATAATAAGATATTAATTTATAAATTCACAATATATAAAGTTTATAAGATTCGAAACCTCTAGTATTGTTATGAGGAAAAGAGCATTAGACATGGCTATACAATTAGTATTTATAATAATTGTAATGTTAGTAATAGTAGTAATTGCATTAAGAATGTTTTCACAGCAAGCCTCAAAAGTAGGTACTATAGCTAATACAGAAATACAACAAGCTGTTTCTACATGTTCTGAAGTATGTAACAGTCCAGTAGAATTTTGTCAAAGATATGTAGCAATTGGAAGAGGATTTACAGAGCTAACAAGTGGTTATTACGTTTGTGCAGATTCTGTACCATGTTCTGTTGTAATGCAACAATATGGAAGAGATACAGCCTGTTCTTATAAAGGATATTCTTTGACTCCAGTTTACTGTATGCAAATAATGTGTAAATACTATATATTTGATTTAAATTTTGATCCAGATAAAGCTACAAAAGAAGTATTTGGTCAATATTCTAATATAGAATTTGGAGAAAATTCTATATCTATTTCATTCTCAAATCCTTCAAAAATATTAAATCCTGGACCTCAAAGATCATGTGGTGGTAGAATACCTACTTGGATAGAAAATCAAATATTTAAAGCAATTAAGAACGTACTAAACTATTATAGTACAACAAAATGTGACGGAGTAGAATTCAATATAGTCATAGATGACGAAACAAGAAGTCTAAATGTAGAAGCAAGTGGAGAATGTAAAGAATTAGGATTTACTGGGGATGTAAATATTCTGCCTCTATGTGATGTATTAACTCATATTCCAGAACATATATTAAATTCTTATTCTGGTGGTGCAAAAAGAACTTCGTAAATTTAGATAATGAATTTTTTTGAATTTTTTTATAATACTTTTTCTTTATTTAAAATAGACCCTCCCGGAAAACTTAAAAAAATTTATAATTTTAATTTATGGTTAAATAAACTAGAAACTACTTCTACAAATATTTTTTCATCAGTTTTATTTCTATTAATATTATCTTTTATATTATATTTTATATTATCACTTATTTCTTTTCAATTTGCTTTTTCTTTACTAATTGCATTATTAATCATAGATTTTTATTTAGCATATTTTCCCATATTTTATACAAAAATAGTAAAAATTGCTGCAACTTCAGAATCTGTGTGGGTTACTTTATACTTAGTTTTATATTTAAAGAGAAATCCAAATTTAGAAAAAGCAATACAATACGTAGCATATTATATGAAAGGTATCATAGCAACAGATTTTAAAAAATTATTATATGATTTAGAAAACAAAAGATTTAGAATATTAGAAGAAGCTTTAGAATATTATGCAATAAGATGGTTCTATTTATCACCAGATTTTGTATATATAATGTCTCACTTATTAAATATAAAATATAGAAGAACTGAGGAAGAAATAAATGCGCTATTAGATAGATTATTATCTTGGATACTAAAAAAAGCTTACCAAAAATCGTATGAATATGTAGAAAAACTAAAACAGCCTGCTGTTGCTATAACTTCTTTTTTAATTGTTTTGCCAATTGTTAGTATACTTATGCTACCAATAATGTCGGTATTCCTTTTAAATAATGTTAGTTTTTACTTTATAGCATTTGGATATATAATTATCTTACCAATATTAACTTTTTTAGTTATACAAAATTTATTATCTCAAAATCCATTCGCATTTTCAACTCCAGATCTCTCATTAGCTAAAGACTTACCAAAAAAGAATAGAGTTAAAATTGGAAATAAAGAAGTATCAATCTTTCCTTTCATAATATTATTTGCTACATTATCAATTCCTGCAATATATCATTTAGCACAAATATCAATAAAATTACTTTATATTCCAGAAGGAGCTCTATCCACTTATCTTAACTTTATTTTTCAAGATAGATCTGTAATAAATGCATTAATAATGCTAACTCTACCATTAGGTATTGGATTATCTATAGGATCTTATTTTTATTTAAATTCCTTCCAAAAGGTTAAAAGAGCTAATGAAATAGAAGAAATGGAATTTGAATTCCCTGTTATAGTATACGAGTTTGCATCATTATTAGAAGATGGATATCCAATGGAAATAGTATTAGAAAAAACATATCAAAATTATAAGATTATAAAACTTTCAGGAATATTAGAAAATTTTTTAAAGCTCACAATATTTAATTTAAGGAAAGGATTAAATCTAATACAATCAATATTCGACAAAAATTATGGATCTATTAATTATTATCCTTCCAAAATTATTTATGAAACATTACAGCTAATTATATATTCCACAAATAAAGGACCTAAAGTTTTATCTCAAATATGTTATAACGTATCTAAGAATTTAGAGCAAGTTGTAGATATAAGAATTCAGGTAAGAAGAATGTTAGATGAAGTTATAGGGTTATTAGATAATGTATCAAAAAGTATAGTACCATTTATGTCTTCTTTAGTAACAATATTTAATAGTGCAATAATATCTATGCTATTTGCAATAGCGTATTTTTTCCAGACCATTAGCGCAGCTTTTGGTCTATCGGGGGCTGCAGATTTATCTCAATTAATAATTTCAACATTTAATTTAGCTAATTTAATTCCCCCATCATATTTCCAAGCAATAATTGGTATATTTTTCATAGAATTTGTAATAATAACCTCTTTTTTCACAGCAGGTATTAAATACGGATTCGATGAAACAATGATATATTATTATATAGGAAGAAACTTAATAGTTGGTACAATATTCTATGTAATATTTTCCACTCTTGGTTTAATAGCCGTAAATACAATATTTGGCCCATATATACCAACGTCTTTCCAAATATGAAAAATCAATATAACTATTACTGGATCACTTTATCCTTTATATTAATATTAATAGGAGCTATATTTTCTTTCTATTATCTGAGTAAAATTAAGAATTTAACAGAAGAAAAAGAAGAATCTATTATAACTTGTATTGATATATATAGATATTATAATGAAAGTTATTATAGAGTCGTTCAAAAAAAAGGTTATCTTAGGGGTAATTGTACTATAAATGGAATTGAAATACCAGAAGGATACAGAATAATTTATATATATCAAGGTAATATTACTTACAAATGAAAAGAAGTGATTTAACTATTGATCAAATATTTATACTAATAATAGCATTATTTTCAATTGCAACATTAATATATATGATTTATACTTTATTCTTAAGTAAATCTCAAAACTATTATTGTAGTCAGCTAGCCACCCAAAAAGCATTTTCTCCAGAATGTAAAGATTATTATCCAAATACAGAAAAAATAAAAATAAATTCCTCCAATAAAGATGAAATACTAAAGATTATAACTGGTTTAATTGTTAGTTGCTATAACAAATATTACGGTTCAGATTTATTATTTTCATTGTGTTATGACTTTTATATAAGCAATAGTGATACAATAATAAACTTTAACGAAATAAAAGAATATGTAAATAAGTATTCTCAATTTAATCCTGATAGATTAGACTTTTATTCCTCAAATAATAGCAATGAATTTTATCCAATGAGAAGTATATTTATAATATACAATGAAAGTAAAATAATATTATGGCAATGAAAAGTCAAGATCCTATAAAATATACTTTTTTAATAATTATGGGACTAATTGTAACAGCAACGCTAATCGGTTTAATAGTAAAATTTAAAACAAATGCTTCTAGTTATATAGACACAATGTTTAATAAAAATAATACTGCCGATGTAAATGTACAAAGAAATGTAGATAATCCAAATACATTAGCCCTAAATATTATTTCATGCTATAATCAAAAAAAGATTGGTACTTGTTATGTTGTACAATATAAAGGAGAAGATATAAACTGCGATGAATTGTTAGACCTTGTAAAAAGCTATAATCCAGATGTAGTAATGAAAAGATGTACATTTACAATAAAAGATGAAAGTTTTGTTATAATCAAATATAATGGTCAATATATTGAATTAGAATTACAATGATGGATAAATGGCTTTGGATAGGTATTGGAATTGCCATATTTGCAATATCTTTAGGACTATATTATAAATTTCTAAATATAAATACCCAAACTAAGAATTTATATGAACAAATAAATCAATGTCAAATATTATATAAATATATAGAAAGAGTTTGCTATTCTATTAACGAAACTAAAATATATTATGACTTTTATGCATATAAATATTTGAATTTTGTTTTATCTAGAGACTATGAATTGATATGTTCTATAAATTATGGAAATTATAACAAAAATCATACATACAAGTCTACTTGTAAAATAGAAATAAACTCTGAAGATAAAACATTAAAATACTATAAAAACGGAACATATTATTACGCTTTTTATGGAAAAGATTATCAAATACTAAACCTATTGATTGAAAAAACAAAACCAGATACGGTGACAATAACGTTATTACCCATAAAGACTTAAAAACTTTTTAATTATATTTTCATTATGAATAGATCTCAATTAAATATATTAAACGTTGGTATATTATTATTAATTGTTGGATTGGCTTTAATGATATATTTTTCATATAGTTATAATACAAAAAAACAACAAGAATATATTTTATTTCAAAATTATTTAAACAACTTACAAGATTTGGTATATGCAATGTATTCCTTTCCGTACAACTATATTATATTATTAAATATTCCAGAAGGTGTATTAGTATATAAAGAAAATAATAGTCTAATTTTTGAGTATTATGGTAAAAATTTCTCAATTATATTGCCAGAAAATGTTTCCTTAATTAATAAAGAAGGAAAAGAAATAAACTTTTATATAAATCCACCTTACATAATAATTAACGTTTCTACACCCCAACCACTAGTAGACATATTTAATATAATTGGAAACGAAAGTACAGAAGAAAAAGAAAGTAACAATGAAAATAATAACGAAAATAATAACAATAATCAAATGAATAAAGAAGGATGTTTATTTGAATACAATGGACAAAAAAGATTTTTTTGGGGTAATGTAAATGGAAAAAATTATTTACCACCAGTTCAAAATCAAGGGATATGTGGAAATTGTTGGGCCAATGCTGCAGCAAACTTAGTTGCTTCTGTATATATGATAAGAAATGACAAACCTAATATGAACTTAAGGATATCTAGACAAGAAATTACAGTTTGCTGCAATTATGGTTCTCCATATGGATCATGTAGAAGTTTTGGATGTGACGGTGGATATCCTGTAGACTCTTTCATAAGTTATATGAACAGATATGGCGTATCTTCAGAAGATGAAAATCCATATAGACTAGGAAATTGTCCTTCCAGTAGTGGAGCTCCAAGAGCTTATAATGCAAATGTCTGTGGAGCTGTATGTGAAGATCCTTCGAAATTCAATTTAAAATATAAAATAAAATCTGCAGATATCATAGCATTTTCTACAGATGAAAAAGACACGGAAACTATAAAAAAATATTTATTATGCTATGGTCCTATAGCTATTTCTGGTTGTTTAATTAGCTATTTTGGTTATGATTGTGGAGGACATGCGGTACTTTTGGTAGGATTTGATGATAACTCTGAAATATGTAGACAGGCTTATGGTGTTTCTGAATGTTGGATTATACAAAATTCTTGGGGATCAATAAATGGGAGGGCTTATGGTTATATACATAGAGATGGCTTCATGTATGTACCATATTGTGACATAAAAAAGACCCCATTTGGATGTACATTTCCGGTATCTGCGAAGGTATTTGGTTTTGGATGGGCAATGGTTGGACTTAAAAATGTTACTATATAAAATTTATCAATGAAATACAATCTTCTTTTAAAGTTAATGACTTTTCTTGTCATACTTTTAATACTTGTTAATAATACATTTTCTCTGAGAAACCCTATAGCAGTATATTGTGAATATGTTGGTGGAAAATTTTATTTAGCAGATAATGGTTCTACTTACTGTATAATTAATGGTATATATTTTGATGCTGAAAAATTTTATAGAGGATTAGAAGGTTTAGAATATTCTTTATGCAATAAACTAAATTTATCACCAAAAATAGAATATGTAGCAGATTATCCAGAATTACATTGTGTATTTCCAAATGGTACTCAAGTTTTGGTAGACTATTTATTGCCAATAGAACTTTTACAAGATTTATTTCTTGAAAATAAAACTTGTTCTAATTTGCTAGAATGCCAAAATGAACCATGGTTATACCAAGGATGTTCAAATTATAACTATCCATGTTTTGATCCCCCATACATAATAAATCCTCCAAACGATATATATTATTGGAGAAGTATGGCAGGATGTTATAGAAATATATCTATAGAAGATATAAAAAATCCAGAAGAATTAGGAACTTTATGGTATATCAATCCAAAACAATATAATTTAACTTATCTGTATAATATATTTATAGAAAAATTTTGTCCTTCAGGAAAAGTAAATATAGAATGTAATGGAAGATTCGTATGTTTGGAAAAGAAAGAAGATAATGAAATAAGTCAAATAATGTATAATTATACTTCAAATATTACTAGATTAAAACAAGAGGCCAATAGAGACCTTACTGGAATAATAATAGGTTTGATAACATTTTTAATAGGCTCTATATTGTTGATTATATATATAGTTAAGAAAAAATGAAGAATCAAATTAACTATTTATTATTAACAATAATAGTTGGAGCAATATTATCTGCTTTAATGTTATATATAATATTATCTGGAAATTCTAATAGAAAAAATATAGAGGAAAGTATAAAATATAGTCAATTCTCTAAAACATTACAAAATTCTGTTTTATTATTACCATATGTAGATATAGCGCCAGTAAATAAGTCTTTAGGATTTTTAATAGCATATTACTCTACTTCTAATAATGAAACATATTGTATAAATTCTGAGAGATGTGTCAATATAAAAGAAGAAGTTACTAAATATTTTAATAAAATATATGGAGATAGGTGGAATTTAACAATATTTGTAGTTCCTCCATTGACAGGATGGAATGTTCAAATGTTTTTAGTTATAGGAGAACCCATAGAAGGTCCAAAAGCCGAAGCATGGGATCCTGGAAGATTTGATCCACCAAAAGATGAAAATGGAAAGAACTGGTATGAATTTGATTATAATTACATGTTTGTAAAAAATTATTATGTAGCTCAAAATTTGATAGGAGCTGGATGGATTAATGCTACAGCTCCTTTTTACCAATATGGTTCTATAGCTTCTTGGGGAATAACACAATTATTAGCAGGTACTGGCGACACAATTCAAGCAGTACAATCTGGTAGATGTATTCCATTAAGCAGATTATTACCAAATTCTAACTTTACTGAAGCATCTATATACTGTCCAAAGGGAGAATGGAATGTTTTTGGTGCTATAAACGCAAAGTCAGATCCAAATTTACCAGAATTTGTAAGATATAATTACTACTTAGTTCATTATCCAGGACCACCAAATTATAAAACTGGTACAGATATAACATTACTAGCTGTTTATTTAGATTTAATTAACATAGATAAATACTATAAAAATCCCGTTGTACAAGCATATTATAGAGGTACCGTAAAAATACCATCATTTTGCAAACAAGTTTATATAGATATATTTGGCCACGAGGTTGCTAGGGTATATATTTCTTACTTAAACAAAAATAAAAAACCAGATTATGTATATTTATTTGGATTCAAATGTATTAATAATTGTCCAGAAAAAGGAGATGGAAAGACCTGTCCATTGATAAATCCAAACCTACGAGCGTTTCCATGTGGTTCTCCGTATGGTGTAATCGGTGCGGAGATAAATATAACTAAGTGGGTCATTGAAGAAAGAGATCCAGATACTAACTACATAATTGTTTCAAATGTATATAATGATCCTCATCTAGGTCCAAATGGAATTTCTTTTTTAAGATTATTCTGCATTACTGAAGAGGGAAAAGTACATGAATTAAACAAATATATAGCAGAAGGTGGAGGAAAGCCAATAGAATTGGGTTATAAGATACCAGAAGGAGTAACGGTATATACTTTTTACTTTTACTATCCAATAGATTATCCTATAGGCTCATATATAACAGCAATATTAAGAACATGGTAAAAACAAGAGAAATTTTGATACTAATAATATTAATTACATTATTCTTATCTTCCATAATTATAAGCAACTTTTCCCCATATATTACAGCTAGCTCCATAGTTTTATTATTAATTTATCCAATATTAAGAAATTCTAAAAAGCATATTTTCTTACTTTATATATTATTAGTTTTAAAGCTATTTTTTAGCGCTTTTAATACATTTATACCATACTTATATAGCGGATATATATACTT